>JANPGA010000556.1:0-2567 GCA_031423735.1 Bacteroidota bacterium
CGGCCCTTAAAATTGCATAAACAGATTTTTCATCTTCAAATTTAATTTCTGTTTTTGTAGGATGAATATTTACATCAATTTTTGATGGATCAATATAAATTTTTAGCCAATAAGAAGGGTAAGCATCCTTTGTAATTAAACTATCGAAAGCTGAATTTACCGCATGATGTAAATAGCTATCCTTGATAAAGCGATTATTGACAAAGAAATATTGTTCACCACGATTCTTCTTTGAGAACTCGGGCTTACCAATAAATCCTTCCACTTTTACAATGGTTGTATCCTCTTCAACAGGCACTAATCGTTCATTGTAATTATTTCCAAAGATTGAAGTAATACGTTGACGAAAATTTCCTTCTCTTAAATCAAAAACTTGTAAATCATTATGATGAAATGAAAAATGAATATGAGGATTTGAGAGTGCTATTCTTGTAAACTCTTCGATAATATGACGTGTTTCTACCGGATTTGATTTTAGAAAGTTTCTGCGAGCAGGAACATTATAAAATAAATTCTTAATTGCTAATGAAGTTCCTTCTGGTGTTGCTACTGGATCTTGCGATTTACAAACTGATGCTTCAATGATAATTTTTGTTCCTATATCGGAACCAATTAATCGGGACTTCAATTCTATTTGAGCAATTGCTGCAACTGAGGCTAATGCTTCACCACGAAAACCCATCGTGTGCAACGAAAAAAGATCTTCTGCTTTTCTGATTTTTGAAGTGGCATGACGTTCAAAACTTAATCGTGCATCTGTTTCTGACATTCCACCACCATTATCAATCACTTGAATAAGGGTTTTACCAGCATCACGGATAATTAACTGAATGCGAGAACTACCAGCATCTACCGCATTTTCTAAAATCTCCTTCACTGCGGATGCAGGTCGTTGGATTACTTCACCTGCAGCAATCTGATTTGCAACAGCATCGGACAAAAGACGTATTATATCGGCCATAATTTCTAGTACAAAGGTAATATTTCTCGCTTGTAATAAAGAGGTAAATTTCAACCAAACAATCTTTTTTCTTAATTACTCCTATTAGAGGCTTAAACCATTAGAAATTAAGTGAAATTACATCCGCTCTTTTAAAAATATTTTTTTCACTTTAGTGGAAAAGAGTCAAAAATCGAAATTAATTTAAACTTCAACAAAAACTAGTAAAACAGGAAAATAATTCAGGAGAATTTATTCTCATTTTCCTTTTAGATTGAATTAGCAGTTAGCAAGGGTAACAATATTAAAAGTGGCCATACTTATTTGAAAAAATAATTGAAATTCCTTTGTTAAAACGATAAAAATGTGACCAAATATTATAAATCAGAATTACTATATTAAAAATTTGCATTTCAAATAAACTAAAGAACTGCTGAGGTAAGAATATTTAAATGCTAGCATAAAACAAGAAAATAAGGTATAGGATTATGCTGATGGATAAGCAACCCTTACATGATAAATACTATTTAGCATTTTCTTAAATATCTTTTTTATAACTGTGATATCGTGGTAAGTAATATCACAATTCTCAAACTGACCACTTTCAATTTGATGATTTATAATTTTATCAACTAAACCATCGATTGATTCGGCATCATGAGTTTGCAAACTTCGTGCTGAAGCTTCAACAGAATCAGCCATCATTAAAACCGCAGTTTCCTTAGAAAAAGGTTTGGGACCTGGATATCTGAAATCATTAATATCAGCAACTTCATCTGGAAAATTTTTCAGGAATGATTGGTAAAAATATTGAACAACTGTAGTTCCATGATGCGTACGAATAAAATCAATAACTAAATCAGGGAGCTTATGTTTACGAGCACGTTCAATTCCACGAATTACATGACTGATAATTATCGAAGCACTTTCATCAAATGATAATTCGTCATGAGGATTCATTTGAGTACTTTGATTTTCGATAAAATACATGGGCATATCCATCTTGCCAACATCATGATACAATGCCCCTACTCTAACTAATAATGAGTTTCCACCAATTTTATAAATAGCAGCTTCAGCTAGATTTGCAACTTGCAAGGAGTGTTGAAATGTGCCTGGAGTTTTAGTTGCAAGTTCACGTAATAATTCACTATTGAAATCAGTAAGCTCCATCAAAGTAAAATCAGAAGTTACAGAAAAGGTTTTTTCAATAAAGAAAATTAATGGATAACTTAATAAAGTAAGTAAACAATTGCCGAGTAGCCAACCAACACTTACTAAATTCAACTTTTCAAACGATCCTTCCATCAACAACGACAAACCAATATACGAAACTAAATAGGCCACAAATATTATTCCTGCCGCAATAAATAGTTGAGATCGTTTACGCATATTAACGATACTGAAAATGGCAACCATTCCAGCAATAATTTGCATGTAAACAAAATCGAATCCTCCTGGAGCTACTGTTCCTAAAATAAGAATAGTTAAAACATGGGTAAACAGAGCAGTTCGAGTGTCGAAAAAGGCTCTTGTAACAAGAGGTAAAATACACAACGGCAACAACATCATATTCATTCTATTACTTGCTAATAATTGCGAGTAAACTATACAGGTAGTTACAATC
>JANPGA010000557.1:0-24573 GCA_031423735.1 Bacteroidota bacterium
AATTTTATAAAAAAAGTAAGTTAAGGTAAAAATACAAAAAAAATAAAAGCAATTTAATCTAATTATTATTTTGCCTCCCGTAGCCTCTCCGAAGGAGGGTAATTATTTGTACGCTATAAAATATTTTTTAGAGAACTTGAATTTCCATTTACATAAAATCAAACCTTCCCTCCTTCGGAGGGAATGAGGGAGGCTTGAAACCATTAAAGGTTGACAATTTTAATAAATCTCCAGAGTACTACCTTTTTTATTTTAAACTTTATTTGCATTTTGAAAAAAAAGTAGTATGTTTACATAAGGATAGCGTTTTTGGTTGTTGTACTGTGTTGCTTCTTTTTATTTATTGTGGGTGTTAGAAATTGATATTTCTGGCTATTGAAATTTTAGTGTTTTGTTTAGAATTATTTCAATGTTTTTAATATTAATAAATGAAATATCGAACCTATAATAAGTCTCAATTTATGAAAACAATTTTAAACAATTTTAACCAATTACAAGCTATTAGGAGCACTAATTTTATTCTTAATCACCATAAAAACAAACTGTATTGCTCAAGCGGACATCATGTTTAATATTTCGCGCTTTGAGGGAGGATATAATGTGAGTTGCCATGGTGGTTCGGATGGAACAATTGAAGCAATTGCGGTTGGTCCGAATGGTCCATTTTTTTATGCGTGGAGTAATGGTGCAACAACTTCAAGCATCCAAAATTTACATGCAGGAGTTTATACCGTAACAGTAACAGATTTTAGCAATAACATCACCACATCCAACCAAGTAGAATTATTTGAACCCAATGCAATGAGCTTAATTTTGCATTCTGAGTTTTATGCAGGTGGAACTAATATCTCTGAGCTAGGAGCTAATGATGGTGAAATTTCTTCTTTTGTTTCAGGGGGCGCCCCTCCTTATACTTATTTGTGGAGTAACAATGCAATAGAGCCCAACCTTAGCGGACTTTTGAAAGGAATTTATACATTAACTGTTACAGATGCTACAAATTGCTTTGCAAGCGCCACTATTACTTTAACTGAACCTAGCCAATTAGCAATTAGTAATATAAATAGCCCATTGCATGGTGGATACAATCTTTTATGTAGTGAATCGCATGATGGAGTTATTAATCTAAATGTAACTGGTGGTATTCCGCCGTATCGTTTTTTATGGAACAATGGGAGCTTCGATCAAAATCAACAACATTTAGAATCTGGACATTATATGGTACGTGTATTTGATGCAAATGATGCAGAGGTAGATGGTCAAATCACCTTAACACGACCCAATGAATTAAGTTTGAGTTTTACAAAATCACAATTTCAAGGCAATAATAATATAAGCTGTTATAGTTGTGCAAATGGAAATTTACAAGCAAACGTTTCGGGAGGTGTTGCGCCTTATGCATATAGTTGGAGAACGCTTCAAACTACACAAACTATAACAAATTTAACTGCAGGTGAATACCTTGTATTGATTACAGATGCAAATGGCTGCAAACTTGAAGGCGGTGAGAATATGCTACAACCTGAGCGTGAAGATTGGACTATGGGTGGAAATGCAAATACAAATCCTGCAACTCAGTTTATTGGAACAAGTGATTCAGTTTCCTTAAGTTTTCGAACTAATAATGTTGAACGGTTTAAAATAAAGGCTGACGGGACAATAAATTCAAGTAAATTAGCAGGTAATAATTCAGGATTTTTAATGGCGGATAGTATTGGTAATTTTTCGAAACAACCTATCCCCAATATTATTTCATCTGTTGCATGGATGGTGAGTGGAAATAACATTAATTCAAATAATTTTTTAGGCAGTTTAAATAATGTTAATTTGAATTTTAAAACTAATTCCAACAATGCAACAGGAATGATTTTAACAACTTCAGGAGATCTTCAATTAAAAAAATATGAATTTGAATCTGATGGTATTTTTACAAATTCCGCAGGTTATATCGATAAAATTGATTTTACCAATTTATCATCAGATGTCTTATGTGGTGATAAAACATTTCGTTCAATAAATACGGTTTCGGCCGGAGTATGGAATGTAAACGGTAATTCAATTTACAAAGATGGTAATGTTAAAATAGGTATTAATACTTCAAATCCAAGTAAAACGTTTGAAATTTCTCATAATGAAGATCATGGTGGCATGGTGCTTAATAAAACAAACTCACAAAATTTTAAAAGTCAAATATCATTCCGACAAAATGGAGTTGAAAAGTGGACATTAGGAGTAGATCTGCATCAAGGCAATGTTGATGATTTTTACATTTGGAAACCAAGTAAAGGTGCAACTTTTTTAATAGATAAAGATGGAAATATCGGAATTGGTACTGAAACACCATCTGAAAAGCTAGATGTTATTGGTACTGGTAAATTTAAAAATATTCAAGCAACTGACTTAAGCGGACATACTGGAAATATTGTAATACTTGATGCTAATGGAGGTTTTGCAGCAAGTCTTTTAACACCAAATAATTTATTTCAATGGGATACACATGCTGGTAATATTTCTTATAGTTCTGGAAAAGTACTTATTGGAATGAACTCTTGTTCATCATGCTCAAATGGAATATATGATTTATATGTTGAGCATGGCATTGAAACTAGAGATATAAAAGTTACAGCAGGCACCTTTCCTGATTATGTTTTTGATGACAAATACAAACGGCTATCAATTGGAGAATTTGCTTCGTTTATAAAAAGCAATAAGCATCTTCCAGGAATTCCTTCTGCAAAAGAAATTGAAAACAATGGTGGATTTGAATTAGGCGATCTTACTAAAAAATTATTGGAAAAAACAGAAGAACAAGCTCTTTATATCATCGATTTGCAAAAACAGATAGATAAATTATCAGCTAAAATTGAAACATTTATTAAAAATTGATCGGAGATATGAAAACGAAATTTTTAGATAAATGTATATGGTCGTGTCTGATACTGTTTTCTATTGGCTTTAGCGCAAGCGCACAATCAAACGATGTTACTTTAGAAGGTAAACAGTTTAGGTTAAATGGAGCAAATTTTTATCCTCGAGTTTTAAATTATAGTGTTGAATTAGTTTACGGTAATGTAAACAATACAGGGTTTTTTATTTCACCCGAGCACTCTTACAATATAGGAAACGGTTTTGAATGTAACAATGAACTTGATTGTAAAACAAATTATTTGCAAACTGATTTCAATCACATTGCAGGTATGGGATTTAATACCGTAAGGATTTCAGGTATTCGACCACATTTTGATTTGACTACTAATAAACTTTTTCTGTCAGCATCAAATGTTAATTTTGATACTTCAACTCATCCTAAATTAGAAATGAATCCTAATAGTTTAGTACCAGATGCAGATAGGGATCTACTACTTTCATACTATAAAGAAATTCTTGAAGTTGCCAATAATACCCAGAATGATATAACCAATCAGCCGCAACCCCTTAAAGTAATTTTTGTAATTGCGGGCGATATTTCATCTTATGATTTTGATGAAAGAACAGCATTTGAAGAATTCATTAAAACTCTAGCAACCTATATTTCAAGCAATCTCGCTACCGTTAATAATAGAAATGCTTTGTTGGCATATGATTTAATAAATGAGCCTGACTATCACGTTCGTCCTAGAAAAACAAAACAGGAAGCCTGTGAAATGATTGGAAAATGGTATAAAGCATGTAAAGATTTTGATCCCTTTCGCCTTGTTACAGTTGGATTATTTACATTTGAAGATGCCTTTTCTTTTGATCCATCAATAATTAAAATGGATTTTGCTTCTGTTCACGGATACACTGATTATAGAAAAGATTTTGAAGATCGATCTCAACCAAATATTCAACAAAGGATACGAGATCGTACAGTAATTAAATATTTTTGGATGCGCGAAAACAGTTCAGTTCCATGGATTGTTGGTGAAACTGGTTTCCCTACTACAAATGATCCAGATTGGTTTGCTCATGATATGCCTGGTGATATGAGTACTGATCAAGTTGAATTTGCAAAGTTCACACAAAATGCAGTATGCAGTTGTGGTGGAAGCGGATACAGTTGGTGGATTTACCAAGACGTACACTATGTTGACCCTCCTAATTATGTAGATAATTATTATGGGCTATTGTATAGAGATAATGCACCTAGTCTTGCGGCTGAGAAGGACGTTGTTAATGATGGATTTAGAAATTTTACTCCAACCGTTGGGCCATGTCCTTTAGATTACTCTCCGCTGTATGATGCCTCTAAATTATATTATAATCCTTTTCAGCATCCACCTTCTATCAATGAAACAATTACTGGAACAATAAAAGATCAAGATGGAAATCCTATCAAGAATGCAGTGATTGCTGGAAATACAGATCTAGGCACTAACCAAAGTACGGGTAAAACTTTGTCGGATTTGCATTATACATTTTCTGATGAAAATGGCTATTTTGAAATTATCCCTTACGATTATAATTCAGATTATAGTGGAGGAGGAAATATAATAGACCTTTTTATTTCTTCTGCTGGTGCAGAAAGAATAGCATTTAAAAATAGTAGTATTGCTGGTAATCCTCCAGTGCCTCAACCGAATTCAAATCCTACCATTACTTTAGAAAGAATAAAGTTTTCATACGACAATGTAATTAGTAATATTACGATTCCATATGGTGAAATAAGAAATTTAAAAGGATATAATTCTTTAACTGTTTCGGATATTACTGTGCAGTCAGGTGCAACATCAGATATAATTGCAAGAAACGAGGTAAATATTCTTAAGGAGTTTAGTACTGAGAACGGCAGCGAAGTACATATATTTTGTGAGGAAACTGCAGCAGATTGTAATGATTATATAAACTATTCTATGCCTATTGTTCAAAAAACAATGTATACCGCTTCACAAAATGAAATGAAAACAAGAGAAATAGAAGTTCAGTTTAAAAGTTCAATTTCGAAATTAAAAGTCAGTCCAAATCCAAGCACAGGTTTTTTTTTAGTTGAATTATTAAATAATGACTTACTTGATATTAATTCACTTGATGTAATAGACATTCTCGGACGTAAAGTTTTGAATTTATCTGTTAATGCAAAAAAAGTTGAAGTTGATTTAACAATTCACCCAAAAGGCGTTTATTTTTTAAATGCTTATACTTCTAAAGGTAAAATAATTAGCAAAATAGTTGTACAGTAAATAATACTTATCATTTATGAAAAATAGTAAACTAAAATTAATTTTAGCAATATTAATTCCAATTTTATCACAATCACAAACATGGCAATGGGCTAAAAATGCTGGTACTGTGGGAAGAGCTTTTGGGCCATTAGTATGTACAGATCAAGTTGGGAATCATTATGCAGTAGTATATGCAGAGGGATCATTATGCTATTTTCAAACAGATACTTTAGCAATTAATGGAATTAACGATGAATTTATTGTGAAATACGATGTAAACGGAAATGAAATCTGGATAAAACAAATAGGTGGTCCAAACATAAATACCATGAACCGAACTACAGAAGGAATTTCTGATCTAATCTATGATTCGGTAGCCAATTGTATTTATGCAACTGGTCAATTTTATGAAACCTCTAATTTTGGAGGTATAACATTAAATACATTTACTGACGATCTTTCTATTTTTTTGACTAAAATAGATTTAAATGGAAATTTTCTTTGGGCGCAAAAGAGTTTAACCAACGGGGAAGATGGAGCTGGAAAATTAGCTACAGATACAATTGGAAACATTTATATGGTTGGACAATCAGTTAATCCAATCAAATTTAATACGCTTATAGCTGCAGAAGGAGGTTTCATGGCAAAATTCGATGCTGCTGGAAATATTAAATGGCTAAAAAATATAAGTGGAGGAAATTTTATTGGAAATGCTAGGTATCAACCAAGAAATATTATAATAAGTAATTCAGATTTATATTTGTATGGACCAAGCAAAGATTCAGTAACGCTTGACACAATTTCATTTTCAGGTCACAATTACAAATCCATTCTATCGGCATGGGATACTTCAGGGCACATACATTGGGCAAAACAATTTGCAGAGCCTTTTTTAATTATTCCTGGTCAATTTAGTAGAGATGCTTCAGGTAATTTATATTGTATAGGATCATTCAATGGTCCATATGCAGTATTTGATACGGATACACTTTTTAATAATAATCCATGGGGAGGTTATATTTCTAAATATGATAATACCGGACAATTTATATGGACGAAACCTATCCAAGCATCCCAACTCATTTATTGTTTTTCTAGTTCATGTGACGGTGATGGAAATGTTTATGTAACTGGAGGATTTAGTGGAAATGCACTTTTTCAGACAAATGGAACACCGTTTAATGTTACCGCGAGTACGAGTCAAGATATTTTCGTAGCGAGATTTAATACGAATGGAGAATGCTTAGGCGTAAGAAATGTTGGCCAAGGAATAGGCTATGATATTATCTCAAATTCTGACGGTGGCGCAACCGTAACAGGTTACTTTGAAAACACATCTAATTTTGGAACTAATACTATTACAAGTCATGGTTCTGAGGATATGTTCATTGCAAAAATTGGAGTAATAACTGGAACAGAAGAAAACGGTGGACGTTTGATCAAAAACCAACTTATTATTTATGCTAATCCTAACCAAGGAAAATGTACTATTAAAATACCTGATGAATTTGCTAACGAAACAAATTTAAGCTTAAGTATTTTTGATAACAGTGGCAAACTCATTCAACAAAAAACGGTAACAATGAGCGATGGTAAAATAAAACTAAATTTAGAAGCAGAAGCCAAAGGAATTTATAACGTTATTTTAAGTAGTAAAACAAAAAGCTATAATGGAAAAATTGTGTTTGAGTAAATTTGCAAAGGAATTTTCCTTTTATGTGCTGAGTTTATAACTCAGGACATTTCTTGTTTTCCATTTAAATTTTTGTTTGTTAATACTTCATTAATCAAAATACAGAAGTATTAAGAATGACTTTAGTTGCAAACTAATGATAGGATGAATTATCTCTTTTAAAAATGTGAGCAGTCCATTTTTAAAACATCTTCTCCTTTCTAAAAACGTATCGCTAAGGGGCGCAACCTACCATATTATGGCAATTAGCTTGTTGATTACGAAAGTTTTACTATATTTGCCGATACACAATGATCATATCTGAATTATTAGATATAAAGATACCCAAATTTTTCCGCGAACTTTAGAACAATAAACCCCTTTCCCGGCCTCCCCTGAACACACATCATGGGAGGCTTTGTATTTTAAAGAAAATAGTGCAACTACCCTCTACCCTTTTAACTCTTCTAAGTAAAGTTGAACCGTTTTTTCGAAACCAAAATACAAGGCATCACTTATAAATGCATGTCCGATAGAAACCTCTAATAAATGAGGAATGATCCTCTTAAAATAGCGTAAGTTTTGAAGGTTTAAGTCGTGGCCTGCATTTAACCCTAACCCAATTTCATTGGCATACATTGCTGCTTCTAAATATGGTTTTATTGCATGTTCAGGATCCTTTGAGTATTCACTTGCATACGCTTCGGTATATAGCTCAATACGATCAGTGCCGGTTTGTTTTGCTAAACGAATCATCTCTGTATCGGGATCCATAAACAATGAAACCCTAATGGAAGCTGCTTTTAAATCGGTAACAATTTTTTGCAAAAAATCTTGATTGTTGAAGGTATCCCATCCTGCATTCGACGTTAAAACGCCTGGAGGATCAGGAACCAACGTAACCTGTGCAGGTTTTATCTCCATCACCATTTTTATAAAATCTGCTGAAGGGTAGCCTTCAATGTTAAATTCGGTATGAACCACCGGTTTTAATGCATATACATCTGCATAACGAATATGGCGCTCATCCGGACGGGGATGTACGGTAATTCCTTGAGCACCAAAGCGCTGTAAGTCGATTGCACATGTTATGGGATCTGGCATTGAACCACCCCGCGCATTTCGAAGGGTAGCAATTTTGTTTATGTTGATGCTGAGCTTAGTCACTTGTAAGTAATAATTAAAATTTATTAAACTGTTAACACAATAAAGACGTTAACACTATCAATAACATAATTGCTTTTGAATGATGCGAAAGTACTATGTTTGCGCCCAAAGAACGAATTTCGATAAAGACCACTTAAATAGATGTTTGCAGCCAGACTAATACATGACAATGTTCCTCCACTAAAGTTGAGTGACACCTGCGGACGCGCTTTATCTTGGATGGAAGAGCTGAGAGTAAATGCATTACCATTAATTAATGGTCGTGAATATTTAGGATTAGTAAGCAAATCAAGTATCTCGAATTCAAGTTTATCGAATACTTCTATTAAAGAAGCACAATTACCTCTTAACCGAGTTTTCGTTTATGATAACCAGCATGTGTATGATCTTGCTAAAATTGCGTCGCTTCATAAATTAGATTTAGTACCGGTTTTAAACAATGAGCAAGAATATTCGGGATTAGTTACCGTAAATGATTTAGTAGCCTATTTTGCAGAAACAAAAAGTGTTTACATGCCAGGCGGAATCATTATTCTAGAAATGGCTTTAAAGGATTATACGATGAGTCAGATTGCTCAGATTATGGAATCGGATGGCGCTCATATTTTAAGTGCAAGTGTTTCTTCCACTAACGATCCACAGCGAATTGAATTAACGTTAAAGATCGACAAAGTAGATATTAGCAGAATTCTTGCTGGACTTTATCGATATAACTATAACGTAATTGCTTCTTTTAATCAAAGTGAGCATTCGGATGATTTGCAAAACAGATATGATTCATTAATGAATTATTTGAGTATTTGAGTTAGTGCTTGTTGATTTCACTTCTCCCTTTAATGATGGATATTGCTAAACGTAAATTACTTTTTTTTCAACAAATAATAGTGAGTCGGCGATTACATTTCATCAAATTATTTATATCTAAACTATTCGCTTCTTTATTTTATAAAAAGAAGTTAATCCTTCATTATTCGAGTTGTTTTTTATTGTTTTTTTTAGGAGCGAATAACCTTGCCTTTGCAGATACTGAAATTGATTCCATGCAACTTCCACCACAAATTATTGATCGGATAATTGTAACTGGAAACAACAAAACTAAAATTAAAATTATTACACGTGAATTACTTTTTCATGAGGGTGATACCTTAAATCCGTTAGTATTAGCATCAGCAATATCTACCAGCAAAGAAAACTTATTGAATGTTGGATTATTTAATTTTGTTGATGTTCATGTTTATCAAGCTTTACAAGGCCATGTAGATATTCATATTGAAGTTGCAGAGCGATGGTATTTATTTCCATTTCCGGTTTTTGATATTGCTGATCGTAACTTTAATGAATGGTGGCAAAAGCGTGATTTTAATAGAGTGAATTATGGTATTAGAGTTACACAAGAAAATTTTAGAGGAAGAGATGAGATTTTACAGTTTCAGTTTATCTCAGGTTACTCTCAGCGCCTTGGCATCTATTATACTATCCCTTATATAAACCGTCGTCAGAATATTGGATTAACAATGGCCGTTTATGGAATTCGTAATCATGAAATTGTATTCGATACAGAAGGCAACAAATTAAAGTTTTTTAAAGATCCAAACGTATTTGTACGAAATGATTTACAAGGTTATTTTAGAATTACTAAACGTAAAGGAATCAATACTTACTTCAATACTACCTTCGATTTTCGATCGACACGAATTGCTGATACGGTAGTGCGTCTCAATCCTGATTATTTTATATCAACAAACCCCATTCAAAATCATATTGGTTTAAGTTGGGCATATATTTATGATAAAAGAGATTATCGTGCCTATGCGATGAAAGGATATTACATAGAATTCGAAACTTCAAAAGTCGGATTTGGTTTATTGAAAAATGAACCTAATTTGATTGAAGTACAATTAGGATTAAGAAAGTATCAACCTATCAGCAAGCGATTTAATTTTCAAGCATCCGCAAAGGGAAGAATTGTTCAAATTGAAAGAGCACCCTATTTCAACCAACGTGCATTGGGTTATTCGGCTGATTATATTCGTGGTTATGATTATTATGTTATTAATGGTCAAAATTTTCTTTTAACAAGAAGTAATCTTCGTTATACTTTATTGAAAAAACATGTTTACAACTTACCGGTTATCAATTCGAATAAATTTAAAAAAGTACCATTTGCAATTTATCTTAACGGCTTTTATGATACGGGTTATGTAACCGACAATCAATTTGGTTATAAAAATCCGCTTTCGAATTCGTTACAATATGGCTACGGATTAGGATTAGATTTTGTGACTTATTACGATCTCGTTTTTCGATTTGAATTGGTGAGAAATAGGATGATGGAGAATGGAATTTATTTTCATATTGGAACTGCGATTTAAATCTCAGTTTACTTTTTTTATCCTCACCAAATTATCTTCAAAGATTTTATTTATTATGCAAATTTTTAGAACCTCTTTTCATTTGGTTTAATTAGTTAATTTTACCACGAATCCTTATTATGAAAATTGCGCTCTACGCTCGACAAATAGCCCCAGCCAATCACAGTTTTATCTGTGAGTTGTTTGATGCTTTGCAAGTATTTAAGTGTGAGATTTATGTTTACCAACCTTTTTTTAATCAGGTAAAACAACTCGTTAGTGATTCTTTAGTGGTGAAACTTTTTAATTCGGGATCCGAAATTCGAGGTGAAGTAGATTTCCTTTTTAGCATCGGTGGTGATGGAACCATTTTGGACACTTTAACTCTTGTTCAAGATAGTGGTATTCCCGTTTTAGGAATTAATATTGGCCGATTAGGATTTCTTTCGAGTATTGCAAGAGATCAAATTCTTGTTGCTATTGAAAGTTTGGAAAAAGGTCATTACTCACTGGATAAACGAAGTTTATTAAGATTAGAATCCAATAGAAGTCTTTTTGGGGAAGTGAATTATGCCTTAAACGAACTCACCATTCATAAAAAAGATAGTGCCAGTATGATGATCATCAATACTTTCCTTAATGGAGAATATTTGAATTCGTATTGGGCGGATGGGTTAATTATAGCCACGCCAACTGGATCAACGGGATATTCGATGAGTTGTGGTGGACCCATTATTGTTCCATATTCTGATAATTTTGTGATCACTCCAATTGCCCCACACAACCTAAATGTACGTCCAATAGTAGTTTCTGATAAAAATGTTGTTTCTTTAGAAGTTGAAGGAAGAAGTCAATATTTCTTAGCTTCGCTGGATTCCAGATCAGTAACCATTGATTCAAGTATTTCCTTAGCCGTTAGAAAAGAGGACTTTACAATGAATTTAGTACGAATTGCCGATGATAATTTCCTTCGCACATTAAGGAAAAAATTAAATTGGGGATTAGATATTAGAAATTAAGTATTGAAAATAAATTAGGCTATAATTGTTAAAATATTATTTTTGTGCAAAGGCTCCATTCGCATCTCATGAAAAAACACTTACTTGTTTACTTCTTATTTTTATTGTTGTTACCTTCAGTTACTGAGGCTCAACGTGTTCGTGCTCGCTGGAAAGCATATCGCTACGAATGGAGTTTTGGAATTGGGGCAAGTAATTTCCTTGGAGATTTAGGTGGAGCAAATCAAATTGGAACTCACGGACTAAAAGATTTAGAAGTTACAAAGACTCGTCCTTCGTTTGCAGCAGGTTTTCGCTATAAATTAAATCCATTTTTAGCGCTTCACTCTCATTTTACTTTTGGTGCTGTTGCAGGTGATGATAAGTTAACTACAGAAACTTTTCGAAGCAATAGAAATCTAAACTTTAAAACTAATATTTACGAGCTAAATTTGAATCTTGAAGCTTCTATACTTTCACAAAAGGAAGGTGGGATTTATCGCCTAAAAGGTGTTAAACGTTCTTCAAGTTTTGAAGCTGCCTTATATGCATTCGCTGGAATTGGGGTATTTCATTTTAATCCAAAAGGGAAAAGCCCTATTGATGGCAAATGGTATGAATTACAGCCTCTAGGAACTGAAGGTCAGGGACTTTCGCCAGCACGTAAAAAGTACAATAGAACTCAAATTTGCATTCCATTAGGAATTGGTGGTCGTTATTTCTTTAACAGAAGATGGGGATTTGGATTTGAAATAGGTATTAGAAAAACCTTTAATGATTATATTGATGATGTAAGTAAAACATATTATGACAATTCAGCCTTAGCTCAAGCGCATGGTATCAACGGAGCAATTTTAGCAGACCCTTCAGGTTATACCACAAAAGAAGGTGGACCATTACCTGGAGCAACGAATGCTGGAGAGCAACGCGGTGATCCTCGTTATAAAGATTCTTATATGTTTGCCATTTTCAGTTTGCATTACAAAATACGTACTGGCAGAACTAACTTCCCGATTTTCTAAGTTTATTTAAGATCGAATTTATCTGTTTACCAGAATGTATGAACCTGCAATAAGCTTTCATGAAATCCGTTATTTTGTGATGCAAAAAAAGATTGCACTAACATTATTTCTTCTTATCATTTTACCTTCCGTAATCTTTTCTCAATCCAGAGAAATGGGCATTATGTTAGGGGTAATGGGTTACAAAGGCGACTTAAATCCAACCATGTATTCTACTAGAACGATTGATCCAGCAATTGGAATAATCTACAGAAGATCATACAGTAACCATTGGGCTTTTAAGGCTGGTATAAATTATGGACATATTCATGCTGATGATGCGGATGCCGATGATCAATGGAGTAATAATCGTAATTTGATGTTTAAATCACACATCATCGAGTTAACTGGTCAATTTGAATTCAACTTTTTACCTTATCAAACAGCAAATCCTGCTACTCGATTTACGCCATTTCTTCTTGGTGGATTATCGATTTTTCACTTTAATCCTAAAACACTTTACAAAGGTGACTGGGTGGAGTTGCAACCTCTAGGTACTGAAGGACAGGGAACTACTTCTAATAGTGATCGAAAAAAATATAAAAGAACTTCGGCAGCGATTACTTTTGGAGGTGGATTCAAATTTAAAATCGCTAAACGATTCGGTTTAACAATTGAGAGTGGTGTTCGACGCACTTATACTGATTACCTTGATGATGTGAGTACTACATATTCAGATCCACTTGCTATCCGTAAAGAAAATGGCAAAACAGCTGCAATTTTATCCGATCGCTCTATCGAACGATCTCCAGGAGGAGATATTGGCCGACAAAGAGGCGATAAAGCTAAAAGAGACTGGTATGTATTTACAGGAGTTCAGCTAACTTATACATTATCGAAGCGATATATTGATAGTTGCCGTCCTTTTAGATTAAAACTCTGGTAAAATTACTGTTAATGGGTGGTTAATACATCCAAAATACATCTCAAAGGGCATCATTTTATTACCTTTGCATCCCACATGTCGATTAAGGAAAATATACAACTTGAGCGTTTGCCAAAACACATTGCCGTTATCATGGATGGTAATGGGCGATGGGCTAAACAAAAAGGTAAGCTTCGTACCTTCGGTCATCAGCATGGGGTTTCAGCAGTAAAAGATACCGTTGAATCTTGCGCCGAATTAGGAATAGAAGTTTTAACGCTATATGCTTTTAGTACTGAAAACTGGAATCGTCCGAAATTTGAAATCAATGCATTAATGCAACTTTTGGTGCAGGCAATAAGCAAAGAATCTGCTTCGTTAAAAGAAAACAATATTCGATTAATCACAATAGGAGATCCGAGTAGCCTTCCAACAAGTGTTGCCAAAAAAATTCAAAAAGTAATTGACGATACTGCCACTAATACGCGAATGACTTTAGTTTTAGCACTAAGCTATAGTTCAAGATGGGAAATAACTAGGGCAATGAAATTAATCGGCGAGAAAGTAAAAAGTGGAGATCTTGATCCAAATTCCATCGATGAAAATACTATCGAAGATCATTTAGCAACAGCAGGATTACCTGATCCTGAATTATTAATTCGTACAAGTGGCGAAACACGTATCAGTAATTTCTTACTTTGGCAAATAGCGTATTCAGAACTATATTTTACAACTAAGCTTTGGCCTGATTTCAGAAGAGAAGATCTCTATGAAGCCATTGTTGATTATCAAAGCCGTGAACGTCGTTTCGGCAAAACATCCGACCAACTGTCACCCGACCATGCGTAATTCTTTCAAAATATTTGCCTGTTTTATTTTATTAATTTTCAGTACTCCCTCCTACTCTCAGGTTCAAATTGGCAGTGATGAAAATCTAATTGATTATGCTAATCCTAAAGAATATGAATTAGGAGGCATTACCATTAGCGGAGCACAGTATCTTGATGAAAGTGTTTTAATCACGCTTACAGGATTATCAATTGGCGAAAAGTACCGTGTTCCTGGAGATAAAATTGCACAATCAATTGAAAATTTATGGAAACAAGGTTTACTTGCAGATATCAAAGTTACCGTTACTAAAGTTGTTGACAAAAACATTTTTCTAAACTATCAAATTCAAGAACGCCCTCGATTATCGAAATTCACTTTTGAAGGAGTTAGTAAAGGTGAAGCAGATAAATTGCGTGAAAAACTACAGCTTGTAAAAGGTAAAGTAATTAATGAAAATCTTATTCAAACAACCCGTAATCAAGTTAAAGATTTTTTTGTTGCTAAAGGATTTTTGTTTGTTGAAGCAGATGTTGTTACACTTCATGATTCTGCATCAGGCCCCAATAATGATATTTTAAAAATTAAAGTTAGCAATAAACGAAGAGTAAAAATTAACAAAATTACTTTTCATGATAATTTAGTTTTTTCGAGTAAAAAATTAAAGCATAAGATGAAAGGGAGCAAAGAAAGTGCGCTCTGGAAAATATTTACATCATCAAAATATACGGAAGAAGGTTTTGAAAAAGACAAAGAAAAAATAGCATCGCTTTATTTGGCTAAAGGTTATCGTGATGCAAAAATTGTTAGAGATAGTATTTATAAATTTAACAATAAACGTGTAAACATTGATCTTTGGGTTAGCGAAGGACAGAAATATTACTTTAGAAATATTACTTGGGTAGGAAATACCAAATATACTTTTGCTCAGTTAAATGCAATTTTAGGAATTAACAAAGGTGATATTTATGATCAGCAAAAGCTTGATGAATCCCTTTTTATGAATCAGAATAGTCGTGATGTAAGTTCATTGTATATGGATGATGGCTATTTGTTTTTTCAGATTACTCCAGTTGAAGTAATGGTAGAAGGAGATTCTATTGATCTTGAAATGCGCATCTATGAAGGTAAGCAAGCAACTATCAATCGCGTAACTGTAACAGGAAATACTAAGACAAATGATAAAGTTGTAATGCGTGAAATAAGAACTCAGCCTGGTCAATTATTTAACCGCTCGGATATTATTCGTACACAACGTGATCTTTCGCAACTTGGTTATTTTGATCAAGAGAAATTGAGTGTAAATCCAAAACCAAATCCTGTTGATGGAACTGTTGATATTGAATATCAAGTTGAGGAACGTCCTTCTGATCAGTTAGAATTATCAGGTGGTTGGGGCGGTGGCGCTGGTGTAGTTGGAACATTAGGGGTTTCCTTCAATAATTTTTCGGCAAGAAATATTCTTAAAAAAAATTCATGGTCTCCGTTACCTTCTGGTGATGGTCAGAAATTAAGTTTGAGGTTCCAATCCAACGGACGTTTTTATCAAAGCTACAATGCTTCCTTTACCGAACCATGGCTTGGCGGACGTAAACCAAATTCGTTAAGTGTTTCGATTTTCAATTCGATACAATCGGATGGAAGTAAAAGGAGTAGTGATACGCATCAGGAATTAAATATTCTAGGAGGATCAGTAGGATTAGGTCGTAGGTTAACGGTTCCTGATGATTATTTTAATATTTATCATGAACTTTCTATTCAGCAATATAAACTTACTCGATGGAATCAACTTTTCATCTTTACGGATGGAACATCCAAAAATTTAAGTTTACAACAAACCATTTCAAGAAATTCGGTTGATGGAACAATTTGGATTCGTTCGGGATCACAAGTTTCGTTTACACTTCAGTTAACGCCACCGTTTTCATTACTTAACAAAGGAACCGATTACAAGACAGCATCAGCACAAGAAAAATATAAATGGATTGAATATCATAAATGGAAATTTAATGGTGCTTGGTATAAAAGTATAGGAAGTAAATTCGTGTTTTATAGTCGTGCACAAATTGGAATACTTGGTTATTACAATAAAGATGTTGGAGCCTCGCCTTTCGAAAGATTTTATTTAGGTGGAGATGGATTATCTGGATTCTCATTAGATGGAAGAGAGATTATTGCATTACGTGGATATGAAAACAATACAGTGACGCCTAAATTGTATGATGCAAATACGAGGTCTTATAATACTGTTGGTGGTACTGCTTACGACAAATACACTATGGAACTTCGTTATCCTGTATCTTTAAATCCATCAGCAACAATTTATGTTTTAGGATTTTTGGAGGGAGGAAATAATTATTTAGGAATGCGACAATTCAACCCTACTATTCTGAAGAGATCGGCAGGTGCTGGTGTTCGAATTTTCCTTCCAATGTTTGGATTACTTGGTCTTGATTGGGGATATGGATTTGATAAAGTAGAAAATCAACCTGGAGCGAATGGTGCTCATTTCCATTTTACAATTGGTCAACAGTTTTAATCTCGAGTTGAAAAAATCATAAAATATAAGCAGCCTTTTTTACTTCAAATTTGATTTAAAAAACTAATCTGCAATTTATCACTAAATAACTCTTTAAAATGAAAAAGCTTTTCATGCTCCTACTTTTAATATCGATAAACACATTTGTTTTTGCGCAGGATAATTTTCAAGATGTTGTGTATTTAAAAAATGGTTCCATCATACATGGAATGATCGTTGAACAAGTACCTGGTAAGTCGTTAAAAATTGAAACTATAGATAAAAATGTTTTTGTTTTTCAATTAGAAGATGTTGAAAAAATTACCAAAGAATTATTGGTAAGTACTACTGCAAAAGAAGCTGTTGAAAAAAAACGAAGAGGATTTATTGGATTATCATTGGGAGCTAGTTTTCCACTGGGAAAATTTGCTGATGAAAATGGAGGAAAAGCAGACGTAGGATTGCAATTTAATTTGGTGAATTTTGGTTACAAAATAACGAATGATGTTGGAATTGCTTTTGTTTGGATGGGAGCTTCAAATGCTTTAAAAAATGCGAACTCTATTTATGGTTCAAATAATCAATCTACAGAATGGACTTATGGTTGTTTGATGGTAGGTCCTTTGCTAAATCTTTCAAGCAATAAAAAAGTTGATGTTAACCTACGCGCAATGATTGGCTATGCAAGTACGGATGCTCCTGCATATAATTCTTATTATAGTGAAACCGTTTCATCTACAGCATTTAATATTGGTCTTCTGATGCGAAACAATCTATCTAAAGATTTCGCACTTAACCTAAGTATGGATTATTATACTACATCGCCTGAGTTTAAAGGTGGCTGGCATACTCAAGTTATAAATACAATAACAATTGGTGTAGGTTTAGCTTATAGAATTAAATAAATGTAATTCCAGTACTCTTGAAATATGAAGGATGGATTAGCAATAAACCACTTAAGAAATAAAGCTGTAATAAATCCATTCATAAATAGAATATTCTTTACTCTTATAAATAGTAATTTAGCCTAATACTTTAAAAAATATTGATTGCCAAATAAACGAAAAAGGATACCTTTGGCACGAAAATTAAGTAGGTCGGCTCAAAACCACAAAAAATGAAAAAAGTAATCTTATTCCTCTCAGTAATTGTACTTGTATGTGCTACAACCTCTATTTTTGCTCAGAAATATGCATATGTTGATTCGAAGTACATTTTAGACAATATTTCAGAATACAAAGCCTCGCAACAGCAGTTAGATCAGTTAAGTATAGCTTGGCAAAAAGAAATTGAAGCTAAATATACCATGATTGATAAGCTTTATAAAGATTATCAAGCTGAACAAATTCTTCTTACCGAAGATATGAAGCGTAAACGTGAGGCTGAAATCACTAAGAAAGAGAAAGAAGTAAAAGAATTCCAAAAGCAAAAATTTGGATATGAAGGTGAACTTTTCAAGAAAAAACAAGAGCTAACTAAGCCACTTCAAGATAAAATTTACAATGCTGTAAAGAAATTGGCTACTGATCAGAGTTACGCAGTGATTTTTGACAAATCGAGTGATTTAGTAATGCTTTATTCGAATCCTAAATACGACAAAAGCGACGAAATCTTAGCTGCTATGGGATATAAAGCAGGTGCTAAAGCTTCTGATAATAAATCAACTGGAGGCGCAAAAGGTGATTCTACAGCTCCAGGAAAAGATGCCCCAAGAGATGGCGGCGTGATTGAAGAAAAAAAATAAACTAAAGAGTGCAATCAACAACTCTTTCATACAACCAAAAAAAAACAAATTAAATCTAAATTTCATTATGACAAAGTACATTGCAATTATTTGTAGTATCCTGTTAGGCTTTAACACACTAGTTAGTGCACAGGGAACCCTTAAGTTTGGGCATATTAATTCAACTCAGTTATTAGGCACTATGCCAGAAACAAAAAATGCTGACACTACACTTCAGAAATTTGGTAGTTCATTAGAAAACCAATTAAAAACAATGTCGAGTGAGTATCAAGCAAAATATCAAGATTTTAAAGCTAAAGAAAGTTCAATGGCTGAACCAATTCACGATGCAAAAATGAAAGAAATCAGCGACCTTGAGCAACGTATACAAGCATTCCAAGAGTCGGCTCAAACATCAATGCAAAAGAAGAAAGAAGAATTGTATGCTCCTATTATTAAAAAGGCAGAAGATGCAATTGCTGCTATTGCAAAAGAGAAATCATATTCTTATATTTTTGATACTAGCGTAGGTGCATTTTTGTATGCTCAAGAATCCGACGATGTAATGTCGTTAGTAAAAGCAAAATTAGGATTGAAATAATAAAACTCTTATAAAAAACCCTGAAGTAGAGTGCAAATGCACTCACTTCAGGGTTTTTTCTTTGTAAGAAATAGGAGATAAAATTATAATAAATGATGTTACATTTGTAAAATGGCTTTAAAGAAAGATCTGTCGTCACGTCCGCTGGGGATATTTGATTCGGGAATTGGTGGTTTAACAGTTGCAAACGCTGTGCATGAATTGCTTCCCAATGAAACCTTAATTTATTTTGGTGACACTGCACATCTTCCTTATGGAGATAAGTCGCCTGAAGCGATTAAAAAGTGGTCGACGGTGATAAGTGACTTTTTATTAACGTTTGATTGCAAAATGATCATCATTGCTTGTAATAGCATTTCCTCTGTAGCTTTTGAGGTAGTAAAAAAACATGTTGGGAATCGCGCAATCGTTGTGAACGTTATTGATCCAATTGTTGATTATGTAAGTGCTCAAAAAGCTTTAAAAAACGTTGGAGTGATTGGCACCAAGGCTACCATTCGCACCGACATTTATTCGAAAAAGCTAAAAGAAAAAAAGAACCAGTTAACGGTTTCATCCTTGGCAACACCATTACTTGCACCTATGATTGAAGAAGGCTTTTTTAATAATAAGATAAGTAAAACCATTATTAATGATTATTTATCACGTCCAAAACTTGCTAAGATTGATAGTTTGATATTAGGATGTACGCATTATCCATTAATTCGACCGGAGATTGAGCAGTTTTATAAAGGCAAAGTAGTAATCTTTGATTCGGCGCAAATTGTTGCCCATCATGTACAGTGGTTATTAGATGAGCATAAACTTTTAAATCAAGAAAAAGCCAAAAAGCATCGTTTTTATATTTCAGATTTCACTCCTGCATTTGAACAAAGTACCAAAATGTTTTTTAAGGGAAAAGTTACACTTGAGCAGAAAAATTTGTGGAAATAATATTTGCAAATCTAATTTTAGATTTCAAAACGGATAATATTTTATGAAAATTTTAGCAGTAAAAACTCTTTCCTCGAAATAAATTATTGACCAATTCAAATGGAGAACAATCCTATTTCAGAAATAATTAGCGAAAGATTAAAACTATCAAAACTATGTTCGGTAGATGCACCATTCATTTTAGAATTATTAAACACTAAAGAATGGATTCAATTTATTGGAGATAGAAAAATGAAAAATCTTGAGGATGCACAAGGATATATAACCATGGTTTCAAATTTTCCCGACATGTACTTTTGGGTAGTTCGGTTGAATAAAACTAGTGAATCAATTGGAATCATTACCTTGATAAAAAGAGAGTATTTAGAATATTATGATTTAGGATTTGCATTTTTACCTGCTTTTTCGAAAAAGGGCTTTGCATATGAAGCTGCGAAATCTACTTTGGATGAGATTAGTAAAAATGATTTACATAGCACAATTCACGCTATCACTCTCCCTGAAAACCTTAATTCAATTCGATTATTGGATAAATTAGGATTTGCTTTTGATCGAAACTTTACCGACGATAACGAAGAGTTATTGTTGTATCGTATAATGTTTGACTCCGCTGGAGTCAAGTAATGATAGTTAGGATAAGTATGATGTTTGACTCTGCTGGAGCTCTTAAGGAATCACTTTCACTATTTTAAGGCTAAGGACAATGCAAGTTTTAAAAACTTAACAATAGGGCTTGAAATTTATACACCATTCTAAACCAATACGATTTTTAATTTGCCAACTACTAGAACAGCCATGATTCTCATTGGAAATTTATTGTTGGTACAAACAAAGGTGAAATCAACTAATTTGATAATGATTATAACTTTTACATTGAAAAAACTCCTTATCAATTTAAATATAGTAATCAGTAGTCCATTTTATCTTTATCAATATGGGTTTCCTAAAAAGAGATTGTTTAAAGATTTAATTTCAAAAGATTATCTCGTAACATTCAAACACATTTTACAAGGCCTTTATTTTGAGGTTTATGCTTTTGGGAAGGAAAATACAATAACTTATAAGAGTTTTCGAAACATCAAGACATCATCATTTATTAACTTGACAAAAAAATCTGAAAGAGAGATGCAACCAAAAGGATATTATAAGAATTGAAAAAGTAAAATTAAATTTTAGATTGAAGGACTTCATAAAAGTTTAGCTTTATACTAAGCAGATGAGAATAGGAACTTACTTATCCAACATGAAATAAACATAATTGTTCATGAAGAAAATAAATGGCAGGATTAATTGCTTCTACAAACTGAACGTGTGAATCATGTAACTTAATTCTAAAGTTATGTAAGGCGTTTCCTTTTAAAACTGCCTACATTTACAACTCAATAATTCGGTTACAAACTAAATAAAAGGCAAATTACAATAAATCAAAATGCCCAATAAAAAAAACGTGTTATTAAATACTAACGCACAGTAAAAAACGATTTTGCAAAACACCAAAGATTAGCAAGACCGTTCTGAAGAAAAAAATAAAGACCTTAAAGAACATTGAGAGCAAAAACAAAAAAAATTACAGAACAGAAGCCATAAAAAGCAATCAATAAATTTCTGTTTAGTGGGGTTTTTTACCGGTTTGTGAGGTTGGCATAACAGTCATCAGGAACATAGAAATTTTCCATTCTTCTTTCCATGACCAACGAAAAGGCAGGTGAGCCTCTTATCCGTTAATCGGTTTAAAGAAAGGAAATCCGCAAAACATAATTTTTCTTCAAACAATTTACAAAATGGGAAGTTTGAATCATTTAACTCACTCCATAAATTGTATAACGCCGATGTTTAAAATGCAATTCACCATAACTTATTACAAGGCATTCATTCTTCAAGAAAAAAGAAGATTAGAATAAGAAATGAAAAAGCACTTCAAAAATATTCTCACTAGCTCAAAAATAGCCTTAAAAGAATGGTGGATTAAAGACCCCTTCAAAGAGAGCGCTGTCATTGCATACTATGCAATTTTTTCACTACCCGGATTACTTCTTGTTATAGTATCCGTAGCGGGATATTTTTTTGGAGAAGAAGCTGTCAGCGGAAAGATAGCATCGCAAATCACATCCACAATGGGTGCTGATACTGCTCAACAAATTCAGGACATAATTGTAAAGGGAACGGAATCAAAAAATTCTCTTTTGGCAACAATCATCGGAGTTGTAACAATACTTGTTGGAGCAACTGGAGTATTTGCACAATTTCAAAAATCAATAAACACCATCTGGGAAGTAAAAGCTGATGAATCCAAATCCGGGATTTTAAGTTTACTCAAAGCACGTTTTTTTTCATTCGGTCTTATAATAGCCATTTCATTTATATTAATAGCATCACTCGTAATTTCTGCAACCCTTTCCGCTTTTGGCACATGGATAACAAATCATTTTTCACAATCCTTACTTATTGTTTTACAAATAATAAATTTTATTTTATCGCTTGGCATACTTGCAATATTATTCGCAATCATGTTTAAATTTTATCCCGATGCAGAAATAAAATGGCGGCATGTATGGATTGGCTCATTCGTTACCACTATATTATTTGAAATAGGAAAATTCGGTTTAGGATTATATTTCGGAACAGCCGACCCTGGTTCAGGATACGGAGCAGCAGGTTCAATTATTTTAATCCTGCTTTGGGTTTCCTATACATCCATGATAGTTTTTTACGGAGCAGAATTTACTCACGCCTACGCTGAAATAAAAGATGGAAAAATCCCCCCCGATAAAAATGCCATCAAACAAGAAGCATCAAAAACATAATTACTTATCAATTTATAATTTCCTTTTGGGCGTATCCCATCAACCCTTAAAAAACCAACCTGACTTCAAAGCTTTCCACTACAATCACTTTCGTAAGTTAACCAACCTTTGCAGTTTTTGGATAGGTTGCATGAAACCAGTGGATAAAAAGTGATTTTTTACTAACGTTTGATTGTAAAATGATCATCATTGCATGTTTTAGCATTTCCTCTGTAGCTTTTAGGGTAGTAAAAAAACATGTTGGGAATCGTGCAATCATTGTGAACGCTATTTATACAATTGTTGATTATGCAAAAGCGAAAGCTCCCTCAATTTTTAAACTGCTTTAGAATCTTTCAATTGCTCAAAAACCCTGTTTACTCAGTTCTAAAAGCCTATTTTTTTTTAGGTACCCTACCGGTTAAAATAGTGAATTTAAACCTTTCTGCAAAATCTTTTCATTATTTCAAACAATTAAGTATTATTATTGTTTAATCTTTTGTCGTTAAACTTAAACACTCTTATTGTTTATGTTTTACTTCCCAATTAAATAAGTTCATTCATAAAAACTATTAAATCATGTTTAAAAACCTTCTGCAAATCCATGCGATTGCAAACAACAATTATGTAGCCTTTACATTCTTTGTAGGCACAATGGCCATGATGGCCGCCTGCGTTTTTTTCTTCTTTGAAATGTCAAATGTTAACAAAAAATGGAGAACATCCATGCTTGTTTCTGGACTTATCACTTTTATTGCAGCTGTTCATTACTATTACATGCGAGGTTACAATTTGGAGACCGGAGAATCTCCTGTATTTTTCCGATATGTTGACTGGATTCTAACTGTTCCTTTAATGTGTGTAGAGTTTTATCTGATCACAAAAAAAGCTGGTGGAAAAATTGGCCTTTTGTGGCAACTAATATTTGCATCAGTTGTAATGCTTGTTACTGGCTATATTGGTGAAGCCATTTATGGCAAAGAAACTCAAAGCTGGATATGGGGCTTAATCAGTGGAATTGCTTACTTCTATATAGTATATTTAGTATGGTTCGGTGAAGTAGCAAGACTCGCCAGTAACGCTGGTCCTGCCGTTCAAAAAGCAGTTAAGACGCTTGGCTGGTTTGTGCTTGTTGGATGGGCTATTTACCCTATTGGTTACATTGCTGGTACTGAAGGTGGATTATTTGGAATGAAAATGTTCCAGAGTCTTTCAATGGATATTGTATACAACATTGGAGATGCAATTAATAAAATTGGTTTTGGTCTTGTTATATATGCTTTAGCGCAATCAGATAACGAGGTACCTAAAGCTGCATAATAGTTTATTAAAAGGTGTGAATTTATTTTCACACCTTTTAATTTTTTATACATAAAAGATCCAGAAAGTCTATGATAAAAATTTTGCTTCTGTCGTTAGGACTTCTATTACTTGTTGTTCAGCATTATGTACTAGCCATTGAAACAAATGCACAATTTATCATATTTATTGTAGGAATTTTATTACTTGGAGTTCCTCACGGTGCCGCAGATTTACTTGTAGCTACAAGAAATGCCGTTGTATCTGAAAAAATGTTTTCAAGAAAATATTTTTTTTTAGATTATCTGAGCAGGTTAGTATTATTTGCTTGCATACTATTTTTTTTTCCTGTTTTCGGGAATTTGTTGTTTATTTTTTTTGCTGCCTATCACTTTGGCGAAACAGATTTGTTTCAATTCAAAACCCATACACTTTCTGGAAAACTATTCGTAATGTCTTATGGTTTGGTAATACTTGGTGTTATTTTATTGCATCATTTTGATGTTGCAATGGAAGCAGGTGGCAAAGGGTTTCATGTTCCGCCGCATCCGCATCGTGGGTTTTGTCCGATTACTTTTCTGTTTGAAGGAAGTGTAGAGCATAACGATTCGTTGGGGAATCATGAAGTTATTC
>JANPGA010000558.1:0-2318 GCA_031423735.1 Bacteroidota bacterium
AAATCCAGATGCAAATACTACTGCTGATCCGCCTGCTAATCCGCTAAGGTCGGCAGTATATGTTGCTACGATTGGTAAGCCTGCTGCAGGGGTTACATCTAATGTATAACTTGCTGGAGGAACACTGATATAAGGAGTAATGTTAGAATAGGATGCGTTGTTAGCTAAGGTTGATACGTTACGAGCAATTACATCAACTGTTGGTGCATCACTTGCGCCATGGAAAATTCGGAAGTCAACATTATTAGGATTCATTGCCATGTTGCGAATGTTGTTTCGCAAATACAATGTAAACGCTGTTGAAGTTCCATTAGGATTAGCTGCAAAATTTGCTGGATTTAATACTCCGTTTGCAACAGCAACATAACGTTGTCCGGCTGTTAAATTAACCTGAAAATTTTTCAGTGTATCATTAACTGAAGTGCTGTTTCCTGGAGCAACTCCAATATTAAGATTTGTTCCAGATGGTAGCGAAATGAATGGAGTTGCTGTTCTGAATGCGAAATTATCCAATGCTAATGTTCCATTTACATAAACATCAACTGTTGCTGCAGCTGGATCGGCGGAATTATGGATAATTTGAATTTGGGCGACACCGAAAGAAGCAAGACTGCTCATTATGAGCATACAGGCTGTGATTAGAGAAAATACTTGTTTTTTCATTTTTTTGGTTTTAAGTTGATTTAATTTAGGTGGATTTTTGATTTTATAATATCTAAAACACCAAATAGATATTTTTTGTTTAATCTTTTAGACAAAACATTACACAAAAATTACAAAATAAACTTAATATATTATTTATCAATATTTTACAAAATGCTAAAAATGATAAATCATCAGAAAAATGTTCGAATTGTATTAATTTGGTTACATTTAAAAGTAAAAACACATTAAAACCAAGCAAAATCATTCGAACATATTATGAATTGTACTCGTTTATTTTCGATGTTAAGTCCCTTAATAAAACTTCACACTAAGTAAGAAGATGATTGCCCGATAAAGAATAGTAGCAAAAAGGAAATTTACGATTGAACAATAATTCGAATCTTTATTTGTTGTGAATAATGTAATTAGAAGCCATAATTAATACCCTTCCTAGTTTTGGTTTACTTTGACTTTTTGAAGAAAAAATTTAATTTATTAATAAATAATAAAATGCAACTGTATTATTTATATAATAAAATTTAGAAGAATAAATATGCTATTTTTACCATAACATAAAGAAATTGAAAAACCTAGTTAGTACACTTCTCGTAACTTTTTACTCCATTGGAACTTTCCTTTTACCAATGGGTGATTTTTCTATCCTCAAGGATTTACCAGCTATGTATCAACATTGCAAATCTATGGAAGACATAGACATGACACCTATTGATTTTATTACGGATCATTTAATAAATATTGATGGGTTGTTTGATAAACATGATAATGGGGACCAACAAAAACCACATTCTCCTTTAAACAATCACCATTACGGATCATTTAATTCATCATTTCTTCCCAGTCGTACAATTTCCTTTTATAATTTACTTTCTAAAGATTGTAAACCTCCAATTATAAAAATGAATGTTTTTTCATCTAATTACTTCTCAAGAATTTTTCGTCCACCAATCGTCATTTAATTTTAAATCGTGCTTATTATATAAGCTAATATCTATTTAAATTTAAAAAAACGAATTCATAATGAAAAAAATAATATTTATTGCTTGGGTACTTCTATGTTCCTATGCAAATAGTGAGGCAAGCTCAAAAACTCCAACAGAAGTTATTGCTTCCTTCAATAAAAAATTTCCTAATGCAACTAAGGTTACATGGGATAAAGAAAATGCTCATGAATATGAAGCAGAATTTTACTTGAAAAATGTAAAATACTCTGCAAACTATAGTGATACTGGTGAGTGGCTAGAAACTGAAAGTCCTTTTAACTTTAATCAATTGCCAGAAAAAGTTCTCGCTACATATAATAAGACGCATAAGAATTCAAAAGTTAAGGATGTTTCAAAGATAGAGACTTCAAAAGGTAAAGTTATGTTTGAAATTGAAATTGCGAATGGTTTAAAAACTGTTGAGTTGTTTTATACAGAAGACGGAATAGCAACCAAAGAATAATTTATCAATTTACAGGATAAATGCTACTTAGCATTTATCCTGTTCTAACAAATAAAAACATGATTAAAAATAATACCATCAATTATAAAGAATTCTAGTTAGCGCAAATGCAATTATCTTTCTTGAAGTCTATTACTTACTAGCATTTTCTGAACACTAAGAGCTATCTTTTTAATTGACTTATGGGGTCAGTTAACAGTTTAATCATC
>JANPGA010000559.1:0-3062 GCA_031423735.1 Bacteroidota bacterium
TTATTTGAAATTAAATCTTGTATACGTTGTATCGTATCATTGTTCGATTCAGCGATTGAGTCATAAAAATTTTGAAAACTCTCGTCAGTTGATAAATCTTGGTCTAGTAGGTCTAGATTATTTCTCAATAAATAATATGCATTATCAACATCGGCATACCGATTAGCAGTAGCACTCGATTCATCATAATTTGCAGAATCACCAATAATACTTCCAAATAATGAATCACGATTATTTAATCGCCATGCTATTCCATTACAAGGATCAATTTCAACATCATGGTTACCTAATGGGCGAACAACAAAATTTGGCGCTCCACTTAGCGTAGGGCAATCTGGATTTGAAGTTTGTGAATTTCCACTGTGGTACCAGTTAATTTTAAAGCCATCATTAGTATAACCATTTACTCTCTCATTTGAAGTGGTAATATCCCAACTATTTCCATTTAAAATTTGCGTATGACCTATTTGAGCATTTTCTAAGTATACCCCTAAATCATATCCATTTGTAAAACTATTATCTTTTATTCCTGCAAAAATACTTGGATTAATAAAATGCATTCCATATCCCATAGATGATACTGTGTTGCATGAAATACCTGGAGTTAGACAATCTTTAATTTCTAAACCTGTTATATGATCATTACTTCCAGCTATATAACTTGGATTCGTAATTATATTGCTTTTTATTTTTGCATCAAAACAAGATTCAAGTACAATTCCTTTATAAAATAAAGATGGAACGGATGCAAGATGAAAATAAATATTGTTATTGTGTATGTTTAAATTAGAAATATTAAAGGAGTGAATTCCAATTCTTGGTTGTTTATTATTGTTCAGATCACCAATAGTATTTCCAGCGATTTCACCTTCATTCATTGGAAATAAATTAACATCGTTATGAACTGCTATTGCAGTACCTTTAAAATTTGTTCCTGAACTTACATATGCATTTTTAAAAATATTATCATTTATAACAAATGTTCCATTATGTGAACTAAGTGGGTTAAACATGTTTACATTATGAAGGTAAACACCAATTGAGTAATCATAGAATTTATTAGAATTACTAACCACAATATCCCTATTCAAGGTATTTTCGATTTTAATACAGTTTCCTGAAATTCTATTTGAGAAAATATTATATGTACCAAATGAATTTTGTTCAATATCAATATTTACTGGTCCTTTGGCAACTATTCCATTTGTTGACTCTATAAATGTATTCGCACCGTTTTTACCAATTGTAATTGTGTGATCACTGTAGGTTTTACTTTCTGTAACAAAAATACAAGCCTGTGAAAACTTTTTATTCCCTAAAATTTTAATTAAGTTAAATGAATTTTTAATGGAATAAAATCCACTGTTAATTGAATTAATTCCAAATGGAGAGTTGTCAATAATATTTCCCGTACCTACTTCACCTAACACAACATTCTCTACATCATTCAATTCAATCGCCGAAAGTTTATATTCCCCATTTAAAAGTATTGTTCCACTACTCGTAAAGGTATTATCTTTAATATAATTATCATCAAAAGCAGCATAAGGATTATTTCGATGGATCGGTAGTTGATAATTTTTCATTACAAGATCTTGGTAATTATTGCTAAAGGTAGTGCCTTCTATTTCAAAATTGGCTTGTCGTGCTAAAGTTAGTGCAGTTATAGCTTGGGTAACTGTACTGCCATCTATTGCAATATCCGGCAAATTACTGCTTAGCCCTCCGTCGGTAATAATACCTTTCCACATATTTGTTGTACATGCACTAAGCGAACAACTTTTTAAAGTTAATTTACTGCCAGCATCCAAGCTAAGAGTAGCATTTTCGCCAAATTGTAAATTACAACCAGTAAATGTTAACTGAGTATTAGCTGGTAAATGGCATTCGCCGTTAAAAAAAATTATATTATTTGTATTGTTTGACGCGAAAGTGTAACCAGTATTACCATTGTATTGAGCAGAAGTTTTTAATGGCAATAAGCATAACATTGCAATTACAAATTGTTGCAGAAATTTTATCTTAATCATTGGTTATGTCTGCTCGCGTAAAAAATTAATATTTTACAAATTTCTTCGAAAGCACTTCCATTTCTGTTTGCAAGGTAACAATATAAACTCCTTTGGCAAACCCACTCATTCCTAAATCTTTTGTAAAATATGGGGGTTGTAAATTACCTTGTTCTTTAAAGATTTCTTTGCCGGTGATATCGTAAACGTGTAGGGTGTATTTTTTGCCGTGGAGTTTATCTGCATTTATAAAAGCAATATCCCAAATGGGATGATAAAAAACTTTGAGCTCGTTTTGGATAGTTGTTTGTTTTATTTCGTGTACGGCGGTAATAGTATCACAAGGACTACCAACTAATGGACCTAATGTATAATCAGGGTTATTTGGTAAGCCGTAATAGGTTCTTCTTCCTCCTAAATAAAAGCTGAAAGGCTGGAAATCGCAAGCAGCACCAAGGCTATCGGGTGAATTAATGACAGATAGATTATCGGTTATGTTTGTATGCACCGTATCTGCAAATGGGTAGCTGTATTGTTCATCAAAAATTGATATGTAAATTTTCTTATCCGGACCCATTTCCATCATACCTAATCCTGTTTTATAGGGAAAGGAATCAATGATAATTCTACTTGATGCAATATTTGTTGCTGATAAATCGTATTGATACAAATAATTATCTTGATGGTTATTTATTTGATTATACGAATTTATATATACAAATCTTCCATTTGGCGAAAAGACGGTACTTACGTAAACAGGATATGGATTTGTTGGGTGTTCTGCTTCAATTAAAATCGGATTTGAAATTGTACCAGTACAACGATCAAAATCGTATAACTCCACCATTCCCCTCCATTCAACATAAATCATTTTTGCACCTTCTGAATTGAAAGTTAAATCACCTCCACCATTATTATGTAAACTTCCAATATTATTTAATAAAACTGCATTTATTCCTGAAGAATCAATTTTATAAATATAAAATTCATTATTTGTAGATGAACCATTTTGACAAATCAACCACCAATCTTTTCCATTGCCATGTTTAACGG
>JANPGA010000560.1:0-4342 GCA_031423735.1 Bacteroidota bacterium
CTTTGTTGAAAGTAAAAAGATCATCAGCAACTTTTGAGTTTGGATTAAACTTATCAATAGAGTAGGTGATGATATTTCCATCTTTATTAAAAACTTTAGCTTCCGAAACATATTTGTTTTTCTTATCGATACTTAATTCGATTTTAAAGAAAGCTTTTTTATTGTCATCAGGAACTAATTGAATTATTTGAAAAGATTTCAGGCCATTTTTTTTATCCGAAATAAATTTTGATTTAAATCCTTTCTCATACATGGTGAAAATATTTGTAGGAGTTATAGCATTAGCATCCGTTTTAGTTTCACTGATTTGAACTTCGTTTGATTCTTTTAAATAAGTCCAGGTAGTTTTTCCATCACTCATTACCGATTGATCTTTCATGATCAGGTTGAACTGAGTTCCTCTTATCACAATTGAACCTGACTGATTTTCTACCTTCTTATTTTTTTGATCAGTAATTACTAATTTAAAATCGGCACTAAGTGATTTATAAGAACGATATTTTGCAGAAACACCTTTTAAAATATCCTGAGCTTTAGCATCAGTTTGGGCATTTGATTGGTTTACTATGAGGAGTAGCAATAGTGCTATACGAAGCAATCGAGTCATTTTTATAATTTAATGAAATGCAAATATAATAGCTGTTGAGGAATTAAACCCCTGAATGGGATTTTAGTGTCTTCAATATTTGTTCCAAACCTGCTAAATCTTTACAACGAACTTCTCTAGCCTTACTTCCTTCGAATGGTCCGATGATTCCAGCAGCTTCTAATTGATCCACTAATCTGCCAGCTCTGTTATATCCTAATTTTAATCTGCGTTGTAACAATGATGCTGATCCTTGTTGAAATTGAACCACCATATGCGCAGCTTCATCAAACAATGGGTCAAAATCATCAGCACCTATATCGTTACCAGCACCTGCTGCTTCTCCTTCAGGAATATACTCAGGTAACTGATAAGCATTTGAATAGGCTCTTTGGCTTCCAATAAATTCAGTAATGGCTTCAACTTCTGGAGTATCCACAAATGCACATTGAATACGAATTAATTCATTGCCGGTACTTAAAAGCATATCACCACGACCAATTAATTGATCAGCACCACCAGTATCAAGAATGGTACGAGAATCGATTTTTGAAGTAACACGGAATGCTAGTCGAGCTGGGAAATTCGCTTTAATGGTTCCAGTAATAATATTTACTGATGGACGTTGAGTAGCAATGATTAAGTGAATACCAATAGCACGTGCTAATTGAGCCAAACGAGCAATCGGCGTTTCAACTTCTTTACCGGCAGTCATAATTAAATCGGCAAACTCATCAACAACTAAAACGATATACGGTAAAAAGCGATGACCATTATTTGGATTTAATTTACGAGCTACAAATTTTACATTGTATTCTTTGATATTTCTAACTTGAGCTTCTTTTAATAGTTCATAGCGATTATCCATTTCAATACACAAAGAGTTAAGTGTATGAACAACCTTTTTAGTATCGGTAATGATGGCATCTTCATCACCAGGAAGTTTCGCTAAGAAATGACGTTCAATAGTTTTGAAAAGTGTTAATTCTACTTTCTTAGGATCCACCAAAATAAATTTAACTTGTGCTGGATGTTTTTTATAAAGTAGCGAAACTAAAATTGCATTTAATCCAACCGATTTACCTTGACCAGTAGCACCTGCCATTAAAAGGTGAGGCATCTTTGCAAGATCGGCAATAAAGATTTCATTGGAAATTGTTTTTCCTAATCCTATTGGCAAATCCATATCCGTATTCTGGAATTTTTCGGAACCAATAACAGCGCGCATTGCAACAATATCTGGATGTTGGTTAGGAACTTCAATACCTATTGTTCCCTTTCCAGGGATTGGCGCGATAATACGAATTCCTAATGCTGCAAGACTTAAAGCAATATCATCTTCTAAATTTTTAATTTTAGAAATACGAACACCAGCCTTTGGTACAATTTCAAAAAGGGTAACGGTTGGACCTACGGTTGCTTTAATTTTATCAATTTCAATATCGTAATGTCCAAGTGTTTCGATGATTCTTCGTTTGTTAGCTTCTAACTCAGCCATCAATTCATCACGCGTCATTTGTGAGCGATTGCTCGTGTAATTTTGAAGAAGATCAATAACTGGATATTGATAAGTGCTCAAATCTAATTTAGGATCATACTCGCCTAATTGCTCAACGAGGTTTATATCTTCAGGATTAACTAATGCTTCTACATTATCGGAAACAGTTTCAGCAACAGGAGCTAATTCGAGTGAAAGGTCGTTGCTTTTAATTTCTTTAAATTCCATTTGAGGTTCATCTTCTGGAATTTCAAAATCGGTTATAGGATTTATTTCAGGTTCAATCTCATCACGATGAACATACGCATTTGGAATAGGTAAATCAAATTCAGGAATACTGTCTTCATTTTCTTCGTCTTCCCGGATACGATTACCAAACACTGCAACTGGAGGTATGTCGGATAATTGTTCTTGAATAGGATTTGATTTTATTTTACGACTTGGCAATTTGAAAGCAAAATTAAATATTGCAACCGCGAATGCTAATCCTGTAAAGGCTAAAAAGAATCCAGTACCAACTGTGCCCATCGTTAAGGTAAGCCACATATTTTCAAGATAACCAATTCCACCACCAAGCATTAATAAATCGGGATGATTGATTAAACAAAAAGATAAAGTAGGAGGGAAGAATAGCAAACAAAATGCTGAGTAAAGAATTACTTTTTTTATTGGCATTAAATCAACTCTGAAAAGAATTTTAAATCCAGTTAAAAATGATATCAATACAAAGACAAAAGAGGCCACACCAAACCAACCATGAATAAATTGATGGGAAGCAATTGCCCCAATTTTTCCTAGCCAATTATCAACTTTTTTATCTGAATAGCGCATTAAGTCAAACCATGAACCGTTCACTAAACTTTGATCGTTTTTCCATGTAAAAAAGTAGGAGATAAAAGCGATAAGTAGAAATACTGAAACTAGTATTAAAAACAAACCTGATATTTTGTGCGTTCATTCATCTTTTAACATCGACAAAATCGCAGGCTTTTCAGTTGACTTTGTTGCCGACTGAGAAGTTTTATCTTTTTTCTGACGGATTTTTTTCTCCGGTTTTGCTTCTATGATTTCCTCAGGAATATCGTTTTCAATTTCCTTTGGTTCCTTAAATCTATTTCCTTTCCCAGCCATTTCCTTCTCTATAAGTTTAAAAAGTAAAGTTATTTAGTAGTACCTAATGTTTACCTCTTATTTTTCATCTTAATCAACAGTAATTTGTGTAAAACTAAAAGGTGAAGGATTAACGCGAAAATCAAATAAAACGTGTATTCTACTAATATTTCTATTTGAAACGCATCCACTTTTTAGAATCAAAAATAATGGTTGAGAGGCAGCGTGATTTTGTTAAATGATAATTGCATCTTTGCAGCCAAATTATGAGTACTTCACATTTGTTTGGGTATGTTTTCTCAGCATTTATTGGGATTTCGCTGGGATTAATTGGCGGCGGTGGCTCCATATTAACCGTGCCTATTCTTGTATATTTATTTCATATAGAGCCAGTTATAGCAACCTCGTATTCGCTTTTTATTGTAGGAACTACAAGCGCAGCCGGCGCAATTCAAAAATTTAAAGATGGATTAGTTGATGTTAAAACCGCAATAATTTTTGGAGTCCCATCCATTATTGCAGTTTATTTTACACGAAAATTCCTAGTTCCAGCTATTCCTCAATCAATTTTCAGTATTGGTAATTTTCAATTAACAAAATCATTGTTTTTATTGCTAATATTTGCTGTTTTGATGGTATTTGCTTCACAATCAATGATTCGTGGTAATAGCTTTTTGTCGAAGGTGGTTGTAGATCCTGATAAAATAAATTATCCTGTGTTAATTTTAAATGGGTTAGCGGTAGGAACTTTAACAGGTTTTGCTGGAGCAGGTGGCGGCTTTTTGATAATTCCTGCTTTGGTTTTTTTAAGTGGTCTTGAAATGAAAAAGGCAATAGGAACTTCTTTATTGATAATTGCTTCCAATACTTTCTTTGGGTTTATAGGGGATATTGGTCATTATGAAATGGATTGGACATTACTTTTAACAATTTCGTCCATTGCAGTTTTTGGGATATTTATCGGACATCGGCTCACTCATAAAATACATGGAGATCAATTAAAAAAAGGTTTTGGTTGGTTTGTATTAGCAACTGGAATTTACATTATAATTCGTGAATTATTTTTTAAGTAAGAATTTAAAATTTAATTTGTTATTTTAGTGATGAAAAATTTAAACCATTTATAAACGTTTTAAAGGAACAGTAAT
>JANPGA010000561.1:0-3911 GCA_031423735.1 Bacteroidota bacterium
TATTTTGGCAGACTATTGCTTACAATTACTTACAGAAGAAGAAAAAAAAGAAGTGGAATCATTTTGTGAAGTTTACCCAGAAGTCGCAAATGAACTTAAATTACTTACGATAACTCTTGAAAAATATTTAATCAGTAAAAATAATTGGAGAAAAGCAGAATTACGCTCAGCTATATTGGAGGCGATAAAAAAATTGAGAGAGGAACTTTAGTTCTATTGGTCAATCTAATCCTATACACTGTTTCAAATAAAGGACAAAAAAGGCATTATCTTCAGTTAAACTATTTAGGTCTAGCTAGCTAAACATACAAGAGGAATCGAATTGGAATTTTGATGCTACTTTTTCACTAAAGTATATAGATCGCGAATAATTTATTTAGAATAATAGATTAACGGATGCACATCTGCTGACAAATTTCAAAGCATTGTTATGTTATCTAATTCTTCTTGGCTATTAATATTGTATGCCATTCAGTAATTGATTCTGATTTTTTATACTCTACTTTAAATGTATTGAATTGGTGAAAATTGTTTTCAATAAGTTGTTTCTTGAGTACATCCAAATTATGGAAATAAAAGTAAACTCTATCACCAATGCTACTAATTTGAAAGTCGGATTTGCTTGGGTCGCCTTCAACGAAACTTAAATATATTATTCCATTATCATTTAGCAAATTATAAAAGTCTGAGAAGAGTTTCCCAATATCCGTATGAGATAAATAGGGCAAACAAAAACCACAAACTATTCCATCAAATGTAGTTTTTATGGTATCAATTTCTCTGCTGTCCATTATCGCAAAACTTGCAGTTGGATTGTTCATTTTTGCAAGTTCAATCATCTTTGGGGCAATGTCAATTCCGAAAATATTAAAATCTGGTCTTTTCGAAATAAGGTATTTAGTAATATTTCCTGGACCACATCCAATTTCTAATAATTTACCATTTTCCTTAGTGATTGAATTGCAAATAAAATCATAGGTTTCATTATACAAATCCAAGTACATAAACTTAGTTTGATATAATGAAGCAACTTTGTTCCAAGTTTCAAATGTTTCTTGATATCGGTCCATTGCTATAAGTCATTATAATATATTGAATATTTTGATTTATTTCTAAACATTTTCCTCTCCAACAGGGCCATTTAATAAATTTAATTATCATAAAAGCTTTTTACTTAATTTAAAATACTAGTGCTTATTGTATTAATGCCATTGCAGCCCCAATAATTTTTAAATCTTTATTCTTCTGTATGTAAGCAATAATTGCAGTATTGTTTTTTTCGGGCAATGGTGATATTGAAAACCAAACTACGCCCATGGCAGTTGCTTGTTCTGAAATAAATTGGCGGACTACGTTTTCATTTTTTAAAATTCTTCCATTGTTTTCGCCACGTTTAATTTGTGTTGTTTCTTTTAGAGAAACTAATGCAAAATTAATTTTACATCCAGTAAAATCTCCTTCAAGAGAATATTGAATATATGGTTTCTTTCCGTCTTGAAGCGTTGCTGTTAATGTTTTAAAAGTTACTTCAGGTTTTGCGTTTAATGACTTTGCAAGAGCATTGTTTAAATCGTCAGCATTTGAACCAACAAATTGCGTACTTCCATTCACAACCATTTGAGGTGTGTAAACCGAACTGCCTTGCATTACATTTGCATATTCGTATTGGCGTTCTGAATATTTTCTTTCACTAAATGGGTCGTTCCAACCTAAGCGATTCCAATAGTCAACATGAAAAGAAAGTGCAAATATTTTTCGTCCGTCAATTCTTGCATCGGCAATAATTTGTGAAAGCAAACGGTCAGCTGAAGGGCAACTGGAACAACCTTGCGAAGTAAATAATTCTATTACAGCAATTGGTTGAACTTTCAGTGTGCTTTTGAAACTCATAGCAATCACTGTGAAGAGACAAACGCAACATATAAAAACTATTTTTTTCATTGTGATGTTCATAAAATAAATTAAAATATATTAACTCTTTTGATATACTGGAAGTCGAAAAATAAATGAACTGCCGGAATTCTCTTTGCTTACAAGATCGAGAGTAGAATTATGAAGGTCTAGTATTTTTTTTGCAATGGCTAATCCAAGACCCGTGTTGTTTTTTAAATCAGTGTAGTTACTTGCCTTATAATAACGTGCAAAAATCTGTTCGCGTTCATTTTCTGGAATACCAATTCCGTTGTCAGAGACACTTATTTGTACATCTGTGCTACTATTCTTTAACGTTTTAATAATAATTGTTCCACCTTCAGGAGTAAACTTTAGCGCATTATCTATTAAGTTTTGCATTACACGTTCAATTAAGGCAACATCTGCAAATACTGGTAGCAATTCCTTCGACACAACTGCATTAATTGAAATGTTTTTAGTTTTTGCAATTAGCTGGTATTTATTACTTATATCGCTAACCAATTCGCTAATAATAAAAGGTTCCTTTTTAGCTTGAACTTGATTTGCTTCTAACTTTGATAATTCAAAAAGTTCATTAACCAATTTTTCTAACTTCTCCGAACTTTCTCTCACAGTACCAATATATCGTTTTCGTTCCTCTGCTGTTAAAGTTGCTTCCTTCATTTGCAACGTTTCTACATAACCTCTAATTATGGCTATAGGAGTTCTTAAATCATGCGAAACATTAGCAATAAGTTCTCGGCGTAGATTTTCAACTTCTTTAAGTTTATCAATATTGCTTGTGAGAATGTCGGCCATTTCATTAAACATTTCGGCTAATTGCTTATCGTCTCCGGTAGATTGAACTTTAACACGTGCTGTCAAGTCTCCTTCGCGAAATTTTAGCATCACATTAATAATTTTAGAATAATTTTTTGTGATGACCTTTATAATTAACAAGCCAATTAATAAAGTTGCAATAAGTGTAACTAACATTGTTCGTGCACTTATTTGTAAAAGATAACAACTAAAAAGAGAATTAGAAGCCGCATTATATTCCTGTCCTGCAAGCACAACATAAATATAAGCATACAACATATTATTCATAGTAAGTGGTGCTGCAGAAAATATTTTTTGCACACCAGGATTGAGCGGGTCATCACCCTTTATACTATTAATTAAACTATCACCAATAAAACTAAGTACTGGAGCTAAATTTACAGAATGAAGTAAAATATTTTTCTCTGGAGGATACCATGCAATTATTTTTCCTTTTGGGTTAATCAAATAAACTTCAAGGCTTGGGTTAATTGCCCTTACGTGATGAAACATTTCTTCTAACGCTGGCTGAATTACAACCCCATTATAAAAAACAGTAGAATTTTCTACAATGTTTTTTGCTGTATTATGGTTGAGTCGTTGATTTACATCATCTAAATATCTGCTGGAATATTCAATGGTTACATAAACATACATCAAACCAATAACGACTAGTAAAACGAAAAACAAAGCTGATATTTTCCAGAATAGACTATTAAACGTTTTTTTCATGTTGATTATTTTAACTCGTCATTAAAACGGTAACCTACCCCCCAAGTTGTTAAAATGTATTCCGGTTTTGATAAATCAATTTCGATTTTTGTTCGCAATCTGTTGATGTGTGAATTAACAGTATGCTCATATCCTGAAAATTCATATCCCCAAATAATGTTTAACAAATTGTCGCGCGAATAACTTTTTCCAGGATTGCACATAAACAAATAAAGTAAATCAAATTCTTTTGGTGTGAGTTCGATCTTATTTTCATTCAAAATTACTTTTCTTTTTTGTGGGTCAATTAATAATTGTGCATATGTAATTATTTTTTCATCAATAATTGTATTGCTAATTCCTATTTCTGCTCTACGGATAATTGCTTTTACGCGTGCAATAAATTCACGGATGCTGAAAGGCTTTGTAAGGTAATCATCCGCACCCGTTTCTAACCCGATAATTTTGTCTATTTCTTCCGACCGCGC
>JANPGA010000562.1:0-2986 GCA_031423735.1 Bacteroidota bacterium
TATTGAATAAATGGTGTTGCGCCTCCACTTGTTGGAGGATATAATGTAGTCCAGCCTAAGCCACCAGATCCTGTAAATTTATCTATCTTTAAAATATAACCACCAGTTAAGGCATCCCCTGTTGTATCAGCAAGAGTTAGTTTAGAAATGTTTACTCTATTGGCATCGCGTTTTATTTTTTCCATGAAAATGTAGATCCCTTGATATTGGCCATTCACAATTAATTCAACATTTCTTGTTCTACTTGCATAATTACCCATCTCACTTGCTATCTCATAACTCAAGGTATTACGCATAAAAGATTTATCAGTATAACTCGCACTTAATATCCAATCATTCTCGGACGGCATTCCTAGTAACGAAACATTTTTTGAGGCACCAGTACTGTCAATGGTTTCTACGGAAAAAGATTTTTTCGGAAAGTCTTGCGAACTGGAACCTCGAATTTCGATACCTATTGAATCATAAAATGCATAGTTGATATCTGAAACATTATTTCTAACACCCAAACCATTATCAATTATTTGCATACTGCACAATATTTTTGGATCATCTATAATAGTTTGACCATTGGTATTGATTTTTATGATTGGTAAATTGGAAGAGGAAAAAACTAAAGGATGATATGGTTGGTTTCCAAAAGTTATACTCCAGCTTAACAAAGTTCCTGAATCAACAAAAGGATAAGTATCATGAATAAATAATTTCCATACACCATTTGGATTTTGCCCGTTATTAGCATGGTACAAACGGCTTTCTGGAATAAAATCTCCTGTAAAAGGAGCATTTCCAGAAGTGATAAAAGTTAATACACTATCATTAAAGCAAGTATTTGTATAATTAGCTCCGCTTCCTCCATTTCCAGTGGTAAGTTCAATACGTGTGCTATCAGGACAAATCAACCAGATATCAAGATCAGAATCATAGGTATGATTTAGATTGATACAAACCGTTTCAACACCAAAATTAGTATCGAGTGGGTTAAGTGAAAGTCCTGTTAAAATTAATGGGAATTCAATACTATTACCATTGTCGGGAATGGCTCCACCGCCGCCTGTAAATGTTTGAGAAAAACTGAATTGTTGAAGCAATACTATTAGAAGCAGGGTAACTAGTTGGCGCATTGTATAAATCTATTTGAACGAAGTTACAGTATTTTCAAATATGAATTATCTTCACCAAAATAATATATCTTAATTTGACTAATAATAATTAATTTGAAATAAAATGAAGAAAACGCTATTACTCTTAATTTTAGTTTTAAGCTCTATAAAGAATTATGCTCAAGAACCTCAATTTATATCTGGCCCGATGCTTGGATATGTGGAACATCAATCAGCTTTGATATGGTGCGAAGTTAGTCAGGATGTAAAAACTGCAACCCTTAGATATTGGGAAATTGATAATACTGATTTCTTTTATGAAATGGATTATAGTGGAAAATTAGGAAACTCCTACAACCCCATAAAATTCGAACTCATTAAACTAAAATTAAATACAAAGTATCAATATGAAATTATTTTAAACGGGAAACTAGTTCCATTTACAAAACAATTTTATTTTCACACTAAAGATATTTGGGAGCATCGCAAATCAGCTCCCGATTTTTCCTTTACAGCAGGATCCTGTAATTATGTTAACGATACAAAATATGATCGTCCTGGCGAACCGTATGGTCAAGATCTTTTGATCTTTAAAACGATGGCGAATTTATCAAGTGATTTCATGCTATGGCTTGGCGACAACTTATATTATCGTGAAGCAGATTATAGTTCGAATGCTGGAATGAAATATCGTTATTCTTTTCAACGAAGAACAGCTGAGATGGCAGATTTACTATCTAGCAGGCCAAACTTTGCAATTTGGGATGACCATGATTATGGCCCGAATGATGCCAATGAAACTTTTGAACTTAAAAATGAGTCAACTCAATTATTCAAAAATTATTGGGGAAATAAAACATTTGGGGAATCAGACAATGATGGCATCTACGGAAAATTTAACTGGAGTGATTGTGACTTTTTTCTTATGGATGATCGTAGCAATCGTTCTCCAAATCAACTTAAAGATTCCATTGCAGGAAAGCCTAATTGTGAAAAAGAATTTTTTGGTAAGAAACAATTGTCGTGGCTAAAAAATAGTTTAGTAAGCTCTGATGCACCGTTCAAATTTATTGTTGTTGGAAACGAAGTGCTAAATCCAATTGCAGAAAAAGAATGCTTACGTCATTATCCATGTGAGTTTAATGATTTAATGACTTTCATTATCACCAATAAAATTGAAGGAGTTGTCTTTTTAACTGGTGATCGACATTTTTCGGAAGTAATAGGATGGCAACCAAAAGGTGGATATAAAATGTATGACATTTGCACATCTGCGTTAACATCAAAACCTTATGATTTAACTGGGAAGCCTGAATTTCAAAATATTTTTAGAGTTCCAAATACGCTTGTAATGGAAAATAACTTTGCTACCATAAGTATTAGTGGAAGCGAAAATAATCGTAAATTAAAAATGCTTTGCATTGATAAAAAAGGAGAAATAAAATCTCAGTTTGAGCTTAATGAGCAAGACTTAAAATTTAAATAAAAGATCTTAGACTTAACATTTAAGAAATCAATAAAAATTAATTATGAAAATAAGGATTGTTTTAACATTATTTTTTACATTGCAATTATCTATAACCATTAAAGCACAAACTAAGCCAGTGAAATACCCTTCCACTAAACAAGTAAATCAAGAAGACAATTATCATGGTACCATAATTAACGATCCTTATAGATGGCTTGAAAACGATTCGGCAACTGAAGTAAAAAATTGGGTGGAAAAACAAAATACTACTACAAATGAATATTTAAAAAAAATTCCTTATCGAGATAAAATTCATGATCGATTAACAGAAGTTTTGAATTTCGAGAGGTATTCAAGTCCGGTAAAAGTTGGCGAATATTATATTTATGCAAAAAATGATGGTTTACAAAATCAA
>JANPGA010000563.1:0-12416 GCA_031423735.1 Bacteroidota bacterium
GTTGCAGTAGTGGCTGGTTTTGGAGATGTAGGAAAGGGTTCTGCCGATTCTCTACGTGATTCTAAAGTTCGTGTAATTGTAACTGAAATCGATCCTATCTGTGCTTTACAAGCAGCTATGGAAGGTTATGAAGTTAAGAAAATGGCTGATGCAGTTAAAGAAGCAGATATTATTGTAACTGCAACTGGTAATTATAATATTATTACTGAAAGCCATTTCAAATCAATGAAGCACAATGCTATTGTATGCAATATTGGTCATTTTGATAACGAAATTGATATGGCATGGTTAAATACTAATCATGGAAAATCAAAAGACACCATTAAGCCGCAAGTGGATAAATATACTATCGGAAACAAAGATATCATTGTCCTAGCTGAAGGTCGTTTAGTAAATCTTGGTTGTGCTATGGGGCATCCATCATTTGTTATGTCTAATTCATTTACAAACCAAACTATCGCTCAATTAGAATTGTGGATGAATCCTGGAAAATATGAAAACAAGGTTTATACGCTTCCTAAACATCTAGATGAAAAAGTAGCTCGTTTACATCTTGCCAAAATCGGTGTAGAGTTAGATGAACTTACTCAAGTTCAAGCTGATTATATCGGTGTAGATCAAAAAGGTCCATACAAGCCAGAATACTACCGCTATTAAGAATAAATATATTTAAAGCCCTGAAGGGTGTGCTTTTGCACTCTACTTCAGGGCTTTTTTAATTATAAACGTGTAAAGTATTATTTGATATTAGTATTGCTTTATATTGCTTTAATGGATTGGTTGAAGGGCCATTTACAACAGATCCATCAAACAGACTATATCGGCTTCCACAACAAGAGTCAATTGCAATTATGTTATTGGGAATTACTTTTACAAGTGAACAAGTGGCTTCAGGATCATACGGGCAAGTTCTATCAAAAACAAGATATTCGGAAACAGATCGCCTAAATACAATTATGCCTTTGCTGGCAGCTCCATAATAGATCCACCCATTTATAGAATTTAAATTGATATAGGAGGGCAGACTAAGGTTAATGTATTCATTAACATATACATATGGTATTTCGTCATTCGATTTTTTACATGAACTTATTAGGCCTAAAACACCAGAAAAAAGTAGTATTCCACAAATTACAAGACCTTTATATTTTTTTATCATGATGTAAAAGTACAATCAACTTGCATATCGTTCAACATTTTTATACATTTGAAAAAAAATAAGCTATGAAACGTCTTTCAATTATCCTTGTATCGGCATTTATGCTAATGTTTAATGCAGTAAATGCTCAAAGTGAAAAAGATGCACCAGTAAAACCAAAAGAAGTTATTGCCGGCTCACACGGTGGAATTTTATTTACTGATGCTGGAAATACTATGGAATATATGCAAAAGGGAAATTTTTTAATAGTTTTTCCTGATGATAATACAACGCAAACTGCAGAAATTGGACTTGCAAAATTTACTATCACCGCAGATAATAAAACTACAGTAATTGAAAATGTTCCATTTAAAAACGGAATGTTTATGGCTGACGGGAAAAAAGTTTTCAATGCTCCAAAAGTAAAATTTGAAACAACAGTTAATGGAACTAATGTAATTATGAATTTTGAAATGCCAACAAGAAACTAATTTAGTTTAACATTCCTTATTAATAAAAATGAATGTTAAGTTATTTTACAATAAATAATAAAAGACCTTCGTTTTACGAAGGTCTTTTTATTTGGAAACTTTCAAAAATGAAACATCTAATTGTATTTCTGTTATTCGTATCTTTTTTTAATCAAGCAATTGCTCAGTCTGAACATAAGCAAACTAAACAGCAAAGAAAGGCCGAACAAAAAAAGGAACAGCAAGCAAGAGCTTCAATAAAGGCTGAAGAAAAAGGACGTAAACATCATATTTCTATTCAGTCAAAAGATGTAAAAAAAAGAATGAAACGAAATCGTAAACGATTTGATCACGTTGATTCTTTTGACCGACGCCCTAATTTTTTCCAAAGATTATTTCATCGAAAAAGACCGTCTGCTTATTAAGCCTACTTTTTTAATTTTTGATATAAAAAAATATTCTTAATTCTTAATTCTTAATTCTTAATTCTTAATTCTTAATTCCGATAACATCGGAATTAAGAATTATTCTGCATAAGCTCTCAAATCCACAGGAACAACAGTAGTTACTCCAGGCTCTGCCATTGTAATACCATACATTAAATCAGTTGCCGCCATTGTTTTTTTGTTATGAGTAATAATGATGAATTGAGACTCTGTACTAAATGTTTTTATGATATTATTGAATTTATCAATATTGTTATCATCAAGTGGAGCATCAACCTCATCGAATATACAAAACGGTGCAGGTTTTAATAAGTAAATTCCGAACAACAATGCTGTTGCTGTAAGGGTTTTTTCTCCGCCCGATAATTGATGAATGCTCAATGGTTTTTTCCCTTTTGGTTGTGCAATAATATTAATATCTGATTCTAATGGATTAGACGCGTCTGAAATAATTAAATCACAATTGTCATCCTCTGTAAATAAAGAACGGAATACTCGAATAAAATTTGCTCGAACATGTGTAAATGCATCCATGAAAACCGTACGTGCTTTTTCATCAATCTCACTTATTGTTTTCAATAAAGCATCTTTCGCATTCTGTAAATCTGTTTTTTCTTTAACAATAAAATCATATCGTTCCTTAATCTCTTTGTATTGCTCAAGAGCCATCGGATTAATTGGCCCAAATTCTCCAACACGTTTTCTTAATTGCTCAGCACGAGGACGAAGATCTTCTTCTTTTAATTCTTCATTTGGAACTTCATTTACTAAATCATTAATGTCAATATTAAATTCAATACTTAATCTTTCTTTTAAAGAATTCATTTGTAACTTGAGTTCGTTTAATTCATCATGAACATTTTGAATAATCGAATCAGTTTGCTCTTTGTGTTTTCTTAAATCTTGCAAACGCTTTTCTTCGGTTTCAATAATTGCCTTTGATTGAAAATAAGATTTATCTGCTTCTTGATATTGCTGTTCAAAATTAATTCGATCTTCAATCATTTGTTTTAATGCGCTGTTAGAAGTTTCTAATCCAGTCATTAATTGATCTGTTTGTGTTTTTACAGATTCAAGTTCATTAGCATATTGCTCTTTGTTTTTCTGAAGTGTAGTTGATTGATTTGTTCGATAACCAAGATCACGAATGATATTTTGAATACGATTTTGTTGCTGAAGTAATACAATATTTTGCTGGTTATACACTTGAGATTTTTCACTAGATTCTTTCTGCAATTGCGCTGATTGCTCCTGCAATACATTTAACTGTTGAATATAATTTTCGAGTCTCTGTTTTAATATTTCCGGTGATAGCTCAGGATTCAACTTTTCTTCATCCATTACTCGAGTTATCGTTGCAAGATCTTCTTCAAGTTTTTCAATTGCACGCTTTGCTTGTTCCATATTATTAAAAAGGAAGTCGCGATTACTTTGAAATGAATTAACTTGGCCACTTAATCGTATAAATTCACTTTCTTGTTTGCTTATTTGTTGTTGAGTTTGTTGTATTTGATTTTTAACATCAGCAACACTTTGTTCAGCTTGTTTTATTTGCTCTCTATATTGTTCTATAATTAGTTCATGTTGCTTAACTTCTTCAGCAAGTTTTTCTAGATTTCTAAATTTACCTGTTCGTTTACCATCAAATAATCCAATTGAACCACCTCCAATTGCATATTTCTGACGTAAGAAATTTCCATTCTGTGATAATACAACTAATGATTGATCATCATTAATTTCAAATTGATTTATTGCTTGTTCATTTTCTAAAATATATACATGAGCAAGCAACAAATTAAACAGATTTTCATATTTAGAATTTTTTTCTACAACATCTAATGCAAGCTTACATCCACCTATTGATGGATGATTTCTAGTCGAGTAGTTTTTTAAGGAGTCAAGCACAAAAAAATGAGCTCGTCCTTTGGATGAATCTTTTAGTAATTGTAAAGCAGCCCATGCTTCATCCATCGATTCAACAACAAAATGATTTAAATAGGGGTCAAGAAAATTTTCTATCGCAACTTTAAAAGAATCTTCACAAACAATTATTTCAGATAGAAGTGGAGCTTGCTTAAAACGATCATGATTCTTTTTTAAATATCGAATCGATTCTGGATAACCTTCCATTTGTTCTAACAAATTTTTGGTTAATTGATATTCATTATGCCTAGCATCCATCTTTCTCGATTCAGCTTGAAGCACTTGGTTTAATTCTCGTAATTGTGATTCAGTAATTTTGATTACCTCATCATATTCTAATCTTGATTGTTTAAGTTTTCTTAAATCGGTATCAGCAACTTCCTTTTGTGGAGTATATTCTTTTAATTGGGTTTCTAAACCGTCAAGTCGTTGCTTATTTTCATCTTGTTGAATAACCAATCTCTTGAGTTCTTCTTGGATAGAATTATACCTTGTATGTCTAACTGCTAATTTCGTTTCAAATTCATTAATAGAAGATCTTAATTGATAAATCTGTTGATTTAACTCCTTAATGGATACTAATGAAATTTCGTATTGTTGTTTACTTACTTCCGATTCTTGTTTTAATCTATTAACATCTTCTTCCAATTTTTTAAGATGTTCTTCTTCTCTAATTTTCTCTTCATTCAATTGAATAATTGTTGCATCCACTTCAACCAAACTTCGATCATCTTGTTCATTTTGGTTTTGTAATTGTTTTTGTTTTTCAACAAGGTAATTTAACCTTTCGTTTCTGTTTTTTTCTTCGTTCTCAAATCTTGATATTTCAATAAGTTTTTCGTTTAAGTTTTTTTGAACTTGTTGAAGTGTTTTTTCTTTTTCAGTACTATTTATTTTAGTCTCTTGTAAATGTGTTTCAAGTTCTTCTAATTCAATTTGCAATTTTGATCTTGAACCATTTTGTTCTTGATCTTTTTGTTGTAAAAGATCTAATGTTTCTCTATGGTTTTTTATGCTAAAAAGAGCTAACTGTGTACTTACAGTTTTGTATTCTTCTCTTAATTTATAATAACGATCTGTTTTCTTTGCTTGTCCTTCTAATTGTTTTAAACTTTTTTCAATTTCAAAAAGTAGGTCATTAACACGATTTAAATCTAAGTCGGTTTCTTCAAGTTTCTGAAAAGTTTGGCGTTTTCTTATTTTATATTTCGAAATTCCAGCAGCTTCTTCTAATAGTGTTTTTATCGTGTTGTTACGGTCCTTTAAAATATCGTCAACCATATTTAGTTCAATAATGGCATACGAATCTGGACCAATTCCCGTATCAAGAAAAAGATCATTTATATCTTTTAATCTGCAGGTTATTCCATTTAACTGATATTCGCTTTCTCCTGATCGATATAAACGACGAGAGATTGCAACTGTAGTGTATTCAGTGGGAAGTACACCTTTGTTATTTTCAAAGGTTAAACTAACTTCGGCTAGGTTTGCGGGCTTTCTAGTTTTTGTGCCATTAAAAATGATATTCTCCATTTTTTCGGAGCGCAACATTCTAGTCTTTTGCTCTCCTAATACCCAACGCATTGCATCCACAACATTGGATTTGCCCGACCCATTTGGTCCAACAATGGCTGTTACGCCTTCATCAAAGTGAATAGTAACTTTATCGCCAAAACTTTTAAAGCCTTTAATTTCTAGTGATTTCAGTCTCATCTGAAATAATTATTTATTTATATAAGGAAATATGATAGCAGTAACAATAGATGTTACTTGCGAATTAGAAGTCAATAACGGAACAATTGCCGGATTTTACAATTCATATTTAAAGAAATAAGCTACCTATTTATAAATTGCCTCTACTTTTAAATAGTTTAATTGTTTTCTAAAACGTAACGCAAAAGTAAAAAAGGAACCGATTATTGTTGCTAATTACTGAAATGCTGTTGAAAAGTATTAGCTTTATGCTATGGAAATAAAAGTTCTCATTTATATAATTGGAGGAATCCTCTGGTTTATTTATAATAATAAAAGTAAGTTGGTTAAGAATGAGCCAAATAGGAATCCTAGCCCTATTCCAAATCCGGTTCAACCTACGCTCTCTAAAATTGAAACTGATGTTATCAAACAACGCAAAGTTGCTTCACAAATTTTGGCCTCCTCAAAAAATCAATTAAATGAGAATAGGCTAAAAGAAAATCAAAAGACAAGTAAAAATTTGAATTCTGTTAAACCTAAAACGGAAAAAAACGACGATCAAGTTGCTTTTTTGGTTCTCGAAATGGAGGCAAATGATGATTATGAACAAAAATCAATAGGAAATATGATTGGAAGTGACTTAAGAAATGGAACTATAGACCTTCGGCAAGCTATGGTTATCAATGAATTACTTAGACCTGTATATTTATAAAGAAAATTGAACTGAATTCATTGTAAAATACTCTGCAACATTTGGGAATTAAAATTATTTGTTCCTATTTTTACCCACAGTCTTTATTTAACCAAACATTAACACCCATCTGACACAAACTTAACTCTATGATAAGGAACGTCTACTTAACCCTTGCATTAATTCTCTTTACTAGTCTTGGAGCTTTAGCTCAATCAGGTACTATTAAAGGTAAAATTTATGACAAGGCTACAAAAGAGCCACTAGCATTCGCTAGCGTGGTAGCAGAAATTAGCGGTGCCCAATTGGGTGGAGCTCAATCAGATTTTGATGGTCAGTTTACCATCAAACCTCTGCAACCTGGAAAGTATTCTTTAAAAATTAGTTATGTTGGTTATAACGACTTAGTTATAACTGACGTTATTGTTTCATTGGACAAAATTACTTATCAAGATTTAGCTTTATCTAAAAAGGTAATTGAAACAAAAACGGTAGAAATTGTTTCTTACAAAGTTCCTTTAATTGAAAAAGGAAATACTCAAGTAGGAGCTACCATAACTCGTGAAGAAATTCAAGCTGCACCAACTCGAGATGTAAAAGCTGTAGCTGCACAAGCCGCAGGTATTACTCAAAAGGATGAAGGTGATGCAATTAACGTTCGTGGAGGACGATCTGGCGCAACTGATTTCTATATAGATGGTATTCGCGTTCGTGGTTCAGAGCGATTACCACAAGCAGGTGTTGAGCAAGTTACTGCAATTGTAGGAGGAACTCCAGCACAATACGGTGATGCAACATCAGGTATTATAAGTATTACAACAAGAGGTCCATCTCGCGATTTTCAAGGTGGAGTTGAATATGTTACCTCTGAACTATTTGATAAATATGGATATAATCTAGTTTCAGCAAATTTGTCGGGACCAATTCTAAAGAAGAAATTAGAAGGTGGTGGCGATAAAGCTGTCTTAGGTTTCTTTATTAGTGGTGAATATCAAACTGAAAAGGATGCTGATCCATCTGGAATTGGAATGTATAAACTAAAAGGACCGCAATTGGAAAAATTAAAATCAAACCCAATTACTCCTTATTCTACTGGACCAGGAGTATATGGATATAGTTTTGCAGAACAATTCTATCATTTAGATGATTTTGAAAAAACGAAGATTAAGAATAATCAAAAGGCAACTTCTACTAGGTTTAATGCTAAATTAGATTTTCAACCGGCTGAAAATACTACAATAACATTTGGTGGTAGTTATAACTCCGATAAGGATAAAGGTGCATACTTATTTGATCGTGAACTTTATAATTATGAAGAAAATCCTGATCGTATAACTACTGACTACAGAGCTTACGCAAGATTTACTCAAAGAATTGCATCAACTTATAAGGCTGAAAAAGATGGTGCGGCTACATTATTTCGTAATGTCTTCTTTTCAATTCAAGCAGAATACGGTAAAAACTTATTAACTAATCAAGACCCTGATCATAAAAAGGATTTTTGGAGTTATGGTTATTTTGGTAAATTTCATAATGAAAGAGGTGTAGTTCGTATCGGTGATTCTCTTGGAGTAGTAGGTGGACCAAATGATGGTGTATTATTTTCTCATAATGGCTATACAAATAATTTTGATTATCAAGCTGTTGGAGCAAATCCTGTTTCAGAACAGTATAATAATATTGCCTATGATTTTTATAAAAACAATACAGGAAGTAATACATTTAGTAGCTTAGGAGTAATAAGCGGTTTAGGAGGTATTACAAATGGTTTCGTTGATTTGTTCCGTCCTTTAAATGTAATGGGAGAATGGGAGGCTATTGGAAGTGCACGAAATTTATACGTTGCTCAAGATAATGATAACTATAGAATTACAATCAATGGAAGTACGGATATTAAAAATCATGCAATTAAAGTAGGATTTGAATTCGAACAACGTATTGATCGTGCTTATCAAAACAGACCACGTGGTTTGTATCAATCAGCAAGAGCATTAGCAAATGCTAATTATGTAATTGCTGATCGTACAAAATTAATTAGCGTAGATACAATTATTGGTTCTACAGGAAATGTAGAATTTTTCTATAATTATGCTGACGGTTATACTCCTGATTCTGTTGATAATTTCGCAGTGGAAGGATTTTATGAAAATGTACGTAAGCAAAATGGAATTGCAAACGATCAATATATTGATTTTGATGCATTAAGCCCTGGTCAATTAGATATCAAAATGTTTAGTCCAGAGCAATTACTTCAATCGAACTTGGTCGATCTTTATTTCGGTTATGATATCTATGGAAATAAAACATCTGATAATGCTAGTTTCTCTGATTTCTTTAATGCGAAATCAAATGGACAATATACACGTGCAATTGGAGCTTTCCGACCAACATATATGGCTGGATATATTCAAGATCAATTCGCAATCGATAACTTAAACTTTAATATTGGTCTTCGTATTGATCGATTTGATGCAAATCAGAAGTCAATTAAAGATAAATATTTGTTTTTAGATTCTTATAATGTAGGTGAATTACCAGGTGGAATAGCTTCAAGACCAGATAACATTAAAGATAATTTTATTCCTTACCTAGCAGTACAAGGAGATTATACTACAGTTGTAGGTTATCGTAATGGTGCAACTTGGTATGATTTGAATGGTATTATTGTGAATAATCCTGATTTAATTGCAAATAATGGAAGTACAGGAAAACTTTATTCAGCTGTAAAGCCTGATGCGGGTACTGTTGCTGAAAGAGATTGGAATATTGATGGCGTTTTCGAGGATTACAAACCACAAATTTCAGTTATGCCACGTATTGCATTTGCATTTTCACTTACTGATGAAGCACAATTCTTTGCTCATTATGATGTGTTAACTCAACGTCCTTCTTCTAATTTACGTAATGACCCTATAGATATTTACAATTATCAGAAATCAGGATCAGGAGATATTAATAATTCTTCATTGAAGCCAGAACGTACAACTGATTATGAAATTGGTTTTAAGCAAGTACTTTCTAAAAGTTCTGCATTAACAATTTCTGCTTTCTATCGTGAAATGAAGAACATGATTCAAATTACAAATGTTCAATATGCTCAACCATATAATTATAGAAGTTGGGATAATATTGATTTTGGAACTGTTAAGGGTTTCTCATTTAGTTATGATTTGCGTCGTACTTCTAACGTTCGTTTAACTGCAAACTATACCTTACAATTTGCTGCTGGTACAGGATCGGGATCTAACTCAAACGTTGAATTAACAGATACGGATCAACCAAATCTTCGATTGATTCTTCCTTTAGATTTTGATCAACGTCATACTTTCTCAATATCTATGGATTATCGTTATGGTAAAGGATCTGATTATAATGGACCATTAGTTTGGGGTAAGCCTATTTTTGCAAGCGCTGGTGTAAACACAGTGTTTAAAGTGAATTCTGGAACACCATATACTCGTCAATCAAGAGCAACACGTGAAGGAGCGGCTATCGGATGGCAAGATAACGGACAACGCGCTGTTCAAGGTGAAGTAAATGGTGCTCGTAATCCTTGGCAATTCCGTATTGACATGAGAATTGATAAGGATTTTGACTTGAAACTTTCTGAGAAAAAAACAGCAACAATCAATGTTTATCTTCAAATTCAGAATTTAATCGATACAAGAAATGTTGTTAACGTTTATCGTGCTACTGGTAATGCTACTGATGATGGATTCATTACTTCTCCTGATGGCCAACAGTTATCGGCTGCTCAGTTAGATTCACAAGCTTTTATTGATCAATATTATTTGAAGCTTCAAAATCCAGATAATTATAGCCTTCCACGTAGAGCACGTATAGGTGTTCGTTTCGATTTCTAATAAAATTTACCAAAACAAAATTGACAACAATATGAAAATACTTAGATATAAGATCTTCTTAAGCCTAGTATTATTGGCAGGATGGTCAACGTTTTCCGTTGCAAGAGAAAATGTTGGAAATCTGCCCCGAAATCCTAAGCCAATTAGTCAAAAAGTGGCAGCTTCAACCTGTCCAAGAACAAACGCACAAATTGATTTAAAGGTCAATAATGTTCGTGCCCGTATATTAGATGGAGGTGACCTTTGGTGGGATCCAAATGATAATTCTACTGGTATTTATGAAGTGCCAAATGGGTCTGGAAAAAACGTAATTTATGCAGGATCTTTATGGCTTGGTGGTATTGATGCCTCTGGTCAGTTAAAAGTTGCTGCTCAAACTTATCGCCAAACAGGATCAAACGATTTTTGGTCAGGACCAATAAGTAAGGATGGTTCTGGTGCATTAAATATTACTCAGAATCGTTGTAATCAATTTGATCGCTTTTGGTCAATGGATAAAGCTACTGTTGAAACTTTTGCTATTACTGGTCAATTACCAAATACTGAAGATGGTAAAGCTATTCAAGAATATCCTGGAGATGGTGATGTTACTAATGGTGAACTTCCAAATTTAGCACCTTATTTTGATGCTAATAACGATGGAACATATAACTATCAAGATGGAGATTATCCATATTTCTTTTTTGGTACTGCATACCCTGTTGACCCATTAACGGGAAGCCCTGTTTGTAATGATTATCTTTTTGGTGACCGTTCAATTTGGTGGGTTTTTAATGATGTAGGAAATATCAAAACAGAAACAAATTCGGATGCTATTGGATTAGAAATTCGTGCTCAAGCTTTCGCTTTCAAAACGAATGATGCAATTAATGACATGACTTTTTATAAGTATCAAGTAATTAATCGCTCTAATGATTCTTTAACTCAAACGTATTTTGGTGTTTGGTGTGATTCTGATCTTGGTGGAGCTTCTGATGATTACGTTGGTTGTGATGTTGGATTAGGTCTAGGTTTTGTTTATAATGGTTTACCGACTGATAATGTTTATGGAGCAAATCCACCGGCAATTGGTATTGATTTTTTCCAAGGTCCTCTTGCTGATGCTAATGATGGAATTGATAATAATAAGAATGGTAAAACAGATGAATTAGGTGAAGATATTACAACATCGAAATTCATGTATTATGTAAATTTAAATGGAGTGCCAAATGGTAATCCAACTGTTTCTGATGATTATTACGATTATTTAAGTGGACATTGGTTAGATGGTGCGCAAGTTACTTATGGTGGTGATGGTCGTGGTGGTGGTGTAGGACCAACAACTACTCCATGTGATTATATGTTCCCAGGTAATACAGATCCAGCTTTTCCTGGAAAAAACTGGACAATGGGAACTGCAGGAATTCAACCAGATGATATGCGATTCTTAGAGTCGGCAGGTGTATTTTCATTAGCTCCTGGTGCTGTTAATTATGTTGCTGATGGAGTTGTTTTCGCCCAAGCTACTTCAGGTGGTCCACTTGCATCTGTTACCAAAATGAAAAGTGCGGATATTAAAGCACAGAAATTATTTAATAATTGCTTTCAATTAAAAGATGGCCCTCCAGCGCCTGATTTGGCAATTCGTGAATTGGACCAACAATTAATTATCTCTATTGAGAATATCGAAAAAACTGAACGATTTGTTTATTTTGATCCAAACATACCAGGAACGATTACAACTAAAGTTGATACAACTACAACTGTAGATACTCTTTCTACAGATGATCAATCTTATTTCTTTGAAGGATATAAAATTTATCAAGTAGTAGATCCTACTATTAAGCCTAGTGATTTTGATGATCCATCTAAAGCAAAATTAATTGCACAAATGGATTTGAAAAATAATTACACCGTTCTCGTAAATTATGAGAAGAATGATGCATTAGGTGGAATCTATTTCCCTTATCAAAAAACGGAAGAAATTAATCAAGGAATATTGCACACAATAAACATTCAAAACGATCTTTTCAGTCAAATTCCGTTGGCTAATTATCGTCCATATTACTTTACAATCATTGCTTATGCTGCAAATAACTTTAGAGAATTTGATCAATCAGCCAATCAATTTGAATTAAATTCGCAATCAGAGCCTTATTTAGCTGGTAGTAAAAACGTATTTGTATATTCTGGTATTCCTCATAAGCCGTT
>JANPGA010000564.1:0-1636 GCA_031423735.1 Bacteroidota bacterium
GGATTAAGATATATTTCTGATAATTTTTTAAGAGAAGACACTATAACAAAAAAGGTTTACATAATTGATGATGTTGGGATTGAGCAAGTTTTGTTTGACTTTAGTTTGAATGACTCAGATACCCTTAAATCTTTATATGCTTCTTGTGGTTCTCCTTTTTTAATCGTAGATAGTGTGCGTAATTATTCTACTCCTCTTGGAAATAGAAAAAAGTTTTATTTAAATAACGGTACATATTATATCGAAGGCACTACAGGTTCACTTGGCTTGTTTGGTGGATTTTGCATGCCCAATAGTAATATCTCAGTATGTGTTACTTTAAATAATGTACAATTATATTCAATATCTTTAAGTCCTCTTCCATTTAATGGGTGTTCACCTACAGTTGGTTTGATTAAGAATAATGATTTTCATAGTATAAGCTTGTTATTAAAAGGGGATTTGTTATATTTTGAAAATCCTGATTTTTTTCCACAGAATCTTTCCTATTGTCTTTATTCAATGAATGGTCCATCAATTATTAAACGCAAATTATCAAAAGACAAAATTATAAATATAAAAAATGTTATTTCTGGATTATATGTTGTTGCGTTTTTTGACGCCAATTATTTTTATTACTCTCAAAAAATTATAATTATAAATTAAACCAATAACTATTAAAAATTTTAAAACCTAAATTTAGAAAAAATAAAAAATACAATTATTACTTTAATTTTAATTAGCATTTTCTTATTTAAAAACGTGAAATGTCAGACTATTGAACCCTCTAATTTTTATGAACTCTTGAAAACATTTAAAAGTGATTCAATCTCAGACGAAGAAGAGGACGGATCAATATTAATTCAAAGAGAAACTTGCTGTCCTTAGTTTGCAAAAATGGCCTTCCATTTAATTTCCATTTTAACTAGTAAAAGAAAATTTAAATATCTCAAATTTTGCTTAACATTGATATATAGTCCTGTTTGCAAAATCAGGGCAGCAGTGTAGAGCAGTGTAATTGATAATATCGAACATTAAAATATGGGAAAAATACTAGATTACTTATTTTTTCATTTTATTGATTTTTATTCTAAGTATGGATTTAGGTCGGCAAAGTCGAATCCTGGTCAACAATCTGTATTACTTATGTCTTTTGCCCTAATATTTTGGATGATTTTTCTCGTAATGTTTATTAGATATGAATTTTTAGAGTTGTACACTTTTCCCTTTAGTGTAGAATTTTTGCTAGTTAATTTCATGACAGTTTATCTTACATTATATTATTGGTTTGTAAAAAAAAAATAGACATACTATTATCTCTAATTATTACTCAAATGAAAATGATACTCAAAAAAAAATTGGATATATAATATCATTTTTATTCTACATTTTAGCACCAATTTTTTGCGTTGTTTACATTAAAATAAGACGTCCTTAATTCCCTTGTTGTCCTTAGTTTATTACTAAGGACCTTCCTTGTAATTTTCTTTTAAACTGGTAAAAGAAAAATTTAAATACACTGTTGTCCGATAAAAGAATAAAGGAAAGAAGATTTTCATCTTCCTTCCTTTAATATTAGTAGGTTTGGTTCGCTAAAACAATAAACCACTATGAGCAAAACTATTCATTTTTATGGTAATTCTGTTTTCGGACAGCT
>JANPGA010000565.1:0-4356 GCA_031423735.1 Bacteroidota bacterium
CAAATCGAGTTTGAACTTTGGCTTTTACATATACCAATGTTTCCGGCTCAAGAAACTGTTTCATTTTTCCATAATCTTCGCCAAAAAGTGTGAGTTGCATTGAACCAGCAAAATCTTCAATAGTAAAACTTCCAAAAGGTTTTCCTGTTTTTCCAATGCGATGATTTACCTCAGTAATAATTCCTGCAAATGAAACATCACGATTCTTATGAAGAGAAGGTTGTAAAAGATCTTGAATTGAATGAGAACAAAATTGCTTTATTTCAAATTTAAAATCATCAAGTGGATGTCCTGAAATATAAAATCCAACAACTTCTTTTTCTTTTCTTAATGCTTCCAACTTACTCCATTCAGGACATACTGCAAGCGTAGGAGTCATTACATCTTCTTCATCAATATCACCAAACAAATTAGCTTGCATATTACCAGCTTGTGAGGCAATATTATTTCCAAAACGAATTGCTCTTTCAACACCTGAAGTTGCATCTCGAGAATCACCAACAAAATATTGCGCACGATGCGTATTTGGGAAACTATCAAATGCACCCGCTTGAGCCATGCTTTCTAAACAACGTTTATTCATTGCCTTTCCCGAAACACGTTTAGTAATATCAAATATGGAGTTAAATGAACCATTAATTATTCTTTCAGCAATTACAGCTTCAACAGCTGCCTCTCCTACTCCCTTTACTGCTCCTAATCCGAAACGAATTTGTCCCTTTTTATTTACAGAGAAATTGTATAACGATTCATTAACTTCAGGGCCTAAAACAGGTATACCAATTCGTCTACATTCTTCCATAAAAAAAGTAATTTTTTCGATATTACTTAAGTTATGAGTTAATACTGATGCCATATATTCAGCAGGGTAATGCGCTTTCAAATATCCAGTTTGAAATGCAACAAACGCATAACAAGTTGAATGCGATTTATTAAATGCATAAGATGCAAAAGCCTCCCAATCAGTCCATATCTTTTCACAGATTTTAGGTTCATGCCCATTAGAAGCACAGCCCTCCATGAATTTACTTTTCATCTTATCAAGAACATCCTTCTGCTTTTTCCCCATTGCTTTACGCAATGTATCGGCTTCTCCTTTTGTAAAGTTTGCCAACTTTTGTGAAAGTAGCATCACTTGCTCTTGATAAACTGTAATCCCATAAGTTTCCTCAAGGAATTCTTTCATTGCCTCTAAATCATAACTAACAGCTTCTCGACCATTTTTACGATTAATAAAATTAGGAATATAAGCTAAAGGTCCTGGTCGAAATAATGCATTCATTGCAATTAAATCTTCGAATTTATCAGGCTTTAAGTCCTTCAAGTACTTTTGCATTCCTACCGACTCGAATTGGAAAGTACCATTGGTTTCTCCTTTTTGATATAATGCTAAAGTTTTTTCATCATCCAAAGGAATTGTATCAATATCAATTTCGACTCCATGGTTTTCTTTAATCAATTGTAATGCATCGCGAATGATTGTAAGGGTCTTCAATCCTAAAAAATCCATTTTAATTACGCCTGCATCTTCAATTACTTTTCCATCAAATTGAGTAATTAGCAATTCAGATTCCTTTGAGGTATAAACAGGAATCAAATCAGTAAGATCCATTGGAGCAATTATAATTCCTGCGGCATGAATTCCAGTATTGCGAACTGAACCTTCAAGGATAAGAGCTTCCTTAATTACTCTTCCATTTAAATCATCTTTACTTGCAATTTCCCGTAATTTTTTAACTAATTCGAGATCATCGCTATTTAAATTTTCTTTCTCTTTTAAACTTTTATCACCCTCTAAAGGAGCCTTAATAACCCTGTTTAATTCTATTCCTGGTCTATCAGGTACTAGTTTTGCTAACGCATTTGAATCAGCTAAAGGAAGATCTAATACACGAGCAACATCTTTGATACTCATCTTTGCCGCCATAGTACCATACGTTACAATCTGTGCAACTTGATTACGGCCATATTTATCAACCACATAATCGATAACTTTTTGACGACCCACATCATCAAAATCAGTATCAATATCGGGCATACTTTTGCGATCCGGATTTAAAAAACGCTCAAAAAGTAATTTGTATTTTAATGGATCTATATTCGTAATACCTATACAATATGCAACTGCGCTACCAGCTGCCGAACCACGGCCTGGACCTATGAATACGCCCATGTCACGGCCAGCTTTAATGAAATCTGCAACGATTAGAAAATACCCTGCAAATCCCATTGTTTTAATGGTAAAAAGTTCGAAATTTATTCTCTCTTCAGTTTCTGCAGTTAACGTTCCATAACGATGATAAGCACCTTGCATTGTTAAATGATGGAGATACTGATCTTGAGAAGTAAATTCAGCAGGAATAACAAAATTAGGAAGCAAAATATCCTGCTTAAGTTTTAGTGTTTCAACTTTTCCGACAATCTCATTTGTGTTATCTATTGCCTCAGGAATATCGCTAAACAACTTCGACATTTCCTCTGTAGTTTTGAAATAAAATTGATCATTAAAAAAAGCAAAGCGCTTTCCACGCATTAAAACATCATCATCCGAAAACTCCTTATTTGTTGGAGTACTTTGCTTTTCACCAGTGTTAATGCATAACAAAATATCATGTGCATTCGAATTCTGTTGATCCACGTAATGCGAATCATTAGATGCAATTATTTTTACATTATATTTTATTGCAAATTTTAAAAGCACTTCATTCACAGTGTCCTGTTCAGGTATACCATGACGTTGAACTTCTACATAATAATCTTCACCAAATATATCAAGCCACCATTTAAATTCTGCTTCACCTGCTGCTTCGCCACTCTTTAAAATAATACGAGGAACTGAGGCTCCCAAACAACATGTAGTAGCAATTAATCCGCTATGATATTTTAAAATTAATTCTTTATCAATACGTGGATATTTTCCATATAAACCATCGATATAACCTAACGAGCATAACTTAATTAAATTTCGATAACCCTCAGCGTTCTTTGCAAGTAATAACTGATGATAACGAACATCCTTATCGTCTTTGGTAAATTGACGCTTATTGCGATTTTCAACTAAATAAAACTCACATCCAACAATTGGTTTTATTGTATCTGGATTTTCCTTTGTATTATGTTTTGATGCTTCAGCAACAAATTTAAATGCGCCAAACATATTCCCATGATCAGTAATTGCCAAAGCAGGCATTTTATCCTTTACGGCTTTCTTGTAAAGGGATGAAATGTCGGCTGCACCATCCAAAAGTGAGAATTGCGTATGTACGTGTAAATGGGAAAATTTGGCCATAATTATTGCTGGAAACTATTCTGCAAATTTACAATGAAAGAAACTGACATTTATGATTGAGACCTAGTAAAAGTGATAATTATAGTCTAACAGTCTCTTAATGAGCCTAACGAAATTTATAAACAACAGAATATATGATTTGTGGACTATTTTAAAAAACACAATAACTTAAAATCAATGATCACTTAAAATGCCACTAATATTTAGCTTTATTAATAAAAAAACAAAAAGCCATATCTATCGATATGGCTTTCATTTTCGGGATTTGTGTAGTTTTTTCGTTTAAGCCATAGGCCAGTAGAGTTTATTTGTTAGACGTTTGGTTTGCTTACATGACAATGATAAGACAGAATTTAAGGTATGATTTTCAAATTTTAATACAATTCTTACAAAAAGAATATATTTAGTATTATATAATTAAATATCAATATATTATAAATTAATTTGCAAATTAAGCTGCCTTGAAAATCGGGTAAATAGTTTAGGTAAATTTGGATAAAGAATAGGATTCTTGATTTGCAAAAAACCAATCTTAAAAAAATATAAACCTTGACACATAATTTAACTAGGTCTTACAATTTCAAACAAATTAATTTTTAGATTTTTGAGATTTTGAATACCATTTGCATGATAAATTAACGCAAAAAGGTGATTTTCTGAAAAAATTAATGAACTTAAGTCTATTGAATTTCAAATTTTTTTAAAAAATCAAGAAAAACAGGCCATTCTTCGAGAAATAAGATGAAAAATAATTTCAATTCATAAGCCAACGGGATTAAAACAATTACACATTTAATTAATAATCAATATGTTGACTTTAAAAAGGAATAGTTCATTTGATAAATCCTAAAAACACTAAAACAGATACAACATATTATTATTTTTTCGATCTTTGCGCCCCCTGCACCACGGAGATGTAGGGATTAAAAAAGCAAACAACATATGTCAGCTAAAATTAGATTACAGCGTCATGGAAAGAAGGGCAGACCTTATTTCCATATTGTGGTGGCGGATAGTCGTGCTCCGAGAGACGGTCGATTCATTGAACGTATTGGGTCCTATAACCC
>JANPGA010000566.1:0-3610 GCA_031423735.1 Bacteroidota bacterium
CGAACAATTCCCAAAGAAACTAATAAAATTTGTTGGAATGAAAGTGAGTTACTTAATTGGAAAGACTATCGTGGGTTTATACCTGGCAGATCAAATTATGATGCAGAAACATATTTGGATATTCAATATCAACTGTTATCGCAAAAGCGTATGATTGTTTCATGCTTTATGAAAAAGAATAAATCATGGTTTTTATCGATTCAGAAAACTAGTCTGCTATTAAAACATGAAAAATATCATTTTAATATTGCTGAGATTTATGCAATATATATTCGAAAAGAAATTTCTAAAGAAACATCAATTGATTCAAATATAAAATTGAGGTTCTCAAAATTGTTGGATGAATGTAATATTGAACAGGACTTATATGATTTGGAAACAGGTCATTCTACTAATGAAAAGGAACAATTAAAATGGGAATCTAAAATTGATTCAGCACTTATTGAAACCGTTCAATACAAAAATCCCATAGTAAACATAATGCACTAGTTCTGAAATATTAAAAATTGCACTTTTTACCAATTGGAAGTTATCGACTAATTGACCTATTGAACTCAAACCTCGTCTCCCCAAAGTGACAGCATTTTTGATGACCATACAAAAATTGGAAGCTGCACATAATAGAACCTAGGTTTCCACAATTCCATTTTGTATTGATGGAAGTGTGCTTTTTAGAATTTACACTATCATAACTTAAATTTTAAAATAGAATATCACCCCAAGCCAATAATACCCCATCATTTTATTATTTTTAAGAATGAGAGTAGACAAGAGATATTATACGTTTCAAATCTAAGAAATTGCTTGTGCAAATTTTTATAGCTATTATGTAAGGAACCTATTGCCTCAGAAATCCTAAATATTATTAAAAGCTTTCATATTGATTTTTTTTTAAAGTCACTTCAATTTTTGCAAAATTCAATTTGCTTTTTGCATTCAAACCCAATCAAACCTTCCAACGCAATGAAATGCTAACTTGGAAAATGTGTGAATAATGAAACTTTTTTCTATAATCTTGTAACGTTTTAGATGTAAATTGAATACACTTTTGTCAAGTAATGAAAATTATGTTATATTATAAAATCATCAAAAAATGAACATTAATATGGGAGTAATTAGGTTAAAGTAGAAACATAATAAAAATCGTAGTCATTATCAATTACTGAAGTTAAATATATTGAAACTTTAGGTGGTATTTTTTCATTTTACTATTATGCATAGTTAGGATTGAAATCGAGAATAAAAATATTTATTAATACTTTAGAAAAAATGGTTTGTAAAATTCAGAACAGTAATACGCTAAGGAAGTTTATAATAAGTGAAGTTAAGTACTAACAACTGGTTCTTGTGGACTTGCCAAAGATCGAATGGAAACCAACGAAGAAGGAGTTACTTGTTATGAATGGTTCTTCTGCACAAAAAAAATGTCAATAGACAAGGTAAATAATCGTAAAATAAATTAAGCATGAACACAATTGCAACAATAGAAAAGAATATCCTCAATATCACCATGAAAATTCATAAAGAGTTTCCAGAATTATCAAAATATATTGCTGAGATGCCCGAACATTTTTTAGGAAAGGATAACAAACAATTGGAAACAAAAAACTTTAAAGAATACTATAATTCATTAGAAGTGCTTCTTTCAGAATATGCAAAAGCACATCTGAAGAAAGAAGTAAATATTAAACCCGAGAACTCACAGTTTGAAGGATATCCGATCTATCCACCTTCACAAGATATTTATAATCATGATAAGGAAGAACAGGATATTAACCCGGAGGATATCTCGAAAAATAAATCGCCAAACGAAAATGAATCAGGCAATAATGAGAAGAGCTTTAAAAATCATATGTCTGGTGATGATTTAGATATTCCGGGATCTGAATTGGATGATGAACAAGAGGACAATGGCAGTGAAGACGAAGAAAATAATTATTATAGTTTGGGAGGGGATAACCATAACAATTTAGATGAGGATAAAGGGTGATATTTATTTTTTGGAATTTATTATTACAAAAAAATAAATTGAGATAAATACAACTGCTTTTGCATTTATCAAATCAATGAATGCCCAATTGTAAATTCATAATCAAAAAAAGGTTTTTTTTGAAAGAAACTTATAGCTATTAAGTATCAAATATAATTAAGAGTAAATTAAAAAACTATTAACAGGTAGAAAAGTAATTTCATATTTTATACATATGTTCCAAAATACAAACAAGCTATTTATTAGGTTAATTATTGTATTATCGTTTATGACAACGAACTTAAATGCACAAGAATTAAAAACAGTTACGAGTGTTGATTTAAAAAAATACTCAGGAACTTGGTATGAGATTGCTTCTTTCCCTCAACGTTTTCAAAAAGGTTGTGAGTTTACAACTGCAGATTATACGCCTACAGATAATGGATTTGTAATGGTTGAGAATAGATGCAAAAGGAATGGTAAACAATCTTCAGTTAAAGGTAAAGCATTTGTAGAGAAAAGCTCAGGAAATGCAAAGTTGAAAATTCAATTCTTTTGGCCATTTAAAGGTAAATATTGGATCATCGATTTGGCGGATGATTATAGCTATGCAGTAGTAAGTCATCCTAATAGAAAATATTTATGGATACTTTCAAGAAAACCGAAACTAGAGGAAGAAGTTTACAATGGTATTATACAAAGATTAGAAAAAAATGGATTTGATTTAAAAAAATTGAAACTAACTAAACAATTATAACAGATAATGAAAACAACATTTATTGTAATTGTCATTATAGTTGGATTAATTATAGTATTTCAAATTTATACATCAATGGCAAGAGCAAAAACAGAAACTCAAACTTACAAAGTAATTAAGGTAGATAAGGAATTCGAAATTCGCTATTACCCTTCTGTAACAATGGCTATGATAACATCTTCTGCAAAAACCTACAAAGAATTAGGTAGTTCTGGTTTCACAAAACTAGCACGTTACATTTTTGGTGGGAATAGGGATAAAAGGCAAATTGCCATGACCTCTCCAGTTCACATGGATATAAGTGACTCCGCTTCAAGTATGAGTTTTGTTATGCCATCAAATTTCAATAAAGATAATTTGCCAATGCCTAATGACTCTAATGTAACTATTAAAACGGTTTCGGAGGAGTATGTGGCCGCAATTAAATTTGGTGGTTTTGCTTCGGATGACATTATAAGAAAATTTAAATTGATGCTTGAAGTTGCACTGAAAAAGCAACATATTAATTATTATGGAACCTTTCGTTTTTTAGGATATAATCCACCTTACCAACTATTCGGAAGAAGAAATGAAATTATCATATCGGTTGATTGGAATTCAACATCGAATAAATAATTATATTTTTAATTACAGATGATTTGAAAATTAAGATTAGTCAAGTATATAAATTATCCTATTAGACTAAATTAAAAAATTAATAAGGGCGAAACCTTCACACTTTTATAACTATAAGTGAAAAGAAAATCACATTCGAAGAATTGAATATTTCAAAAAAATGAAATAACAGCACTAATAAAAAATAAAATGAAAAATTACAAATTATTTACTTCAACAATGGTTGGGTCTTTATCATTAAACAACCGCATTGTTATGGCTCCCATGAC
>JANPGA010000567.1:0-1688 GCA_031423735.1 Bacteroidota bacterium
CTCGTTTTGGATAGTTGTTTGTTTTATTTCGTGTACGGCGGTAATAGTATCACAAGGACTACCAACTAATGGCCCTAATGTATAATCAGGGTTATTTGGCAAACCGTAATAGGTTCTTCTTCCTCCCAAATAAAAACTAAAAGGTTGAAAATCACAGGCAGCGCCAAGGCTATCGGGAGAGTTAATGACGGATAGGTTATCGGTTATGCTTGTATGCACAGTATCCGCAAAGGGGTAGCTGTATTGTTCATCAAAAATTGATATATAAATTTTCTTATCCGGCCCCATTTCCATATTCCAAATCCCAACAAGATCTGGAAAAGAGTCAATAATAATTCTACTTGCCGCTATATTTGAAGAAGTTAAATCATATTGGTATAAATAATTATTTTGACCATTATTATATTCATTATATGAAGTAATATATACAAATCTTCCATTGGAAGAAAAGACAGAACTTGCATAAACTGGATATGGATTAAAAGGTCTCTGTGGTTCAATATTTATAGAATTAGAAATTATTCCAGTGCAACGATCAAAATCGTATAACTCTACCATTCCTTCCCATTCGGCATAGATCATTTTTGTTCCATCGGCATTAAAACTTAAATCACCCCCACCATTATTATGCAAACTACCAAACGTTTGTAAATTAACATTGCTAATGCCAGAAGAATCAATTTTGTAAATATAAAATTCGTTATTTACAGTCTGTATAGTTTGATCCCACCTTTGGCAAATCAACCACCAATCTTTTCCATTGCCATGTTTTATTGCTGTTAATCCATCATATACAGCAAAGGATTGCAATTGTATGTTTTTTTGAACAACTTCACCTAATCCACCTTGTAATTTTAAGTCGATAATATTGTACCATAAGCCATAAGAATTTGTAATACCAGCACTAAAAACATAAAACGTACTATCATTTATTGAATTTGGAATAATTAAAATATCATGGTACCATAAACTAACTAAACCAAGACCATTTACCATAACGTTATTGATTTTATTCCTAACAATGCCTGAATTTACTTGACCCATTGATAATAATAGATTATCGCCTGCATCTATATAAAACAATATATTACTATTTGAATCACAAATAGAAGTTGAACCACCACGACACAACATTCCAGATTGAAAAGGAGTTGGAGGAACTGTATTGAATTTAATCCCTGCTGAATCACCAAATACCCAAAAATTACCATTGAACTGTGCATAATTTATTGAGGGGGAAGCCAAAATAAAATACAGAATTAAAAGTCGGAGTACTTTCACCTAGTAAAAGTAATTAAAATTTAAGTCGATAAGTATATCTTTATCGTCTCATGAACCTCGCCGACATCATTGGCTCTATAGGAGTCGTTATTTTACTTATTGCATTTTTCTTAAATCTCTTTGGATATCTTGAAAAAGATAGCATTTGGTATTCACTATTGAATGTTGTTGGAGCCACACTTGCTGGCATAGCATCATACTTAATTCCCTACTGGCCATTTTTTGTCCTAGAAATAATCTGGACAATCGTTTCCATTTTCGGATTAATAAAAGCCATGAAAAATAAAAGTTGATTTAGCCTCCCTCAATCCCTCCAAAGGCCGTATGTTTGTAAAGCATAAGTTCCAGAATGTTATTAATTTTAGATAGCGGTCTAAACAATAATAAACTGAAACTTATGCAAACAC
>JANPGA010000568.1:0-2305 GCA_031423735.1 Bacteroidota bacterium
TTTTGAATCAAGAATTTCTTGTCCGCGTGATTTGCGAACTTCATTAACTGCTGTCTTTAAAAAATTAGCGTTACTTACACCTGGAATTTCAACTGGATATTGAAATGCAAGAAAAACTCCTGCACGAGCGCGATCTTCTGGTTTCATGTCGAGTAAATCTTCTCCTTCAAGAGTCGCACTTCCTCCATCAACTTCGTACTCCGAACGGCCAGCTAAAACTGAAGCAAGCGTGCTTTTTCCTGAGCCATTTGGCCCCATGATAGCGTGTACTTCACCTGCTTTTACTTCAAGGTTAAGACCTTTCAAAATCTCTTTCCCTTCTACTGAAGCTTTTAAATCTTTTATTATAAGCATTATAAATATTTTCTTGTACTAATTTTATTTGATGTAATTTATTTTAACCAACAGAACCCTCTAATGAAATTGCTAAAAGCTTTTGTGCTTCCACTGCAAACTCCATTGGCAATTGATTAAACACCTCTTTGCAATAACCATTAACAATTAAATTAACAGCATCTTCAGTAGATATTCCACGTTGATTGCAATAGAAAATTTGATCTTCACCAACTTTACTTGTTGTTGCTTCATGTTCAACTTTCGCTGATTTATTATTTACTTCCAAGTAGGGAAAAGTATGTGCGCCACACTTATCACCAAGCAATAATGAATCGCATTGGGAGAAGTTACGAGCGTTATCCGCATTCTTATTAATCTTTACTAAACCACGATAACTATTCTGACTTTTACCTCCAGAAATTCCTTTTGAGATAATCGTACTCTTTGTGTTTTTTCCAAGATGAATCATCTTAGTTCCTGTATCTGCTTGTTGCATGTTATTAGTAACAGCAACCGAATAAAATTCACCTATAGAATAATTTCCTTTCAAAATTACGCTTGGATATTTCCATGTAATTGCAGATCCTGTTTCAACTTGAGTCCAGGATATCTTTGCACGATCACCAGCACATATTCCACGTTTCGTTACAAAATTATAGATACCACCCTTTCCTTCTTTATCACCAGGATACCAATTTTGAACTGTACTATATTTTACTGTTGCATCAGTATGAGAAACAATTTCTACAACCGCTGCATGTAATTGATTCTCGTCACGCATTGGCGCGGTGCATCCTTCAAGATAACTAACATATGCGCCTTCTTCTGCAACAATAAGTGTACGTTCAAACTGACCTGTACCTGCTGAGTTAATTCTAAAATAAGTACTCAACTCCATCGGACAACGAACGCCCTTCGGTATGTAACAAAAAGATCCATCACTAAAAACTGCTGAATTTAATGCTGAATAATAATTATCCGTATGAGGAACAACGCTCCCTAAATATTTTTTTATTAATTCTGGATGAGCATGAACAGCTTCACTAAATGAGCAGAAAATAATTCCTAATTCACCAAGTGCTTCGCGAAAAGTTGTTTTAACCGAAACGGAATCTATCACAGCATCCATAGCTACACCCGATAAACGCTTTTGTTCTTGTAAAGAAATTCCAAGCTTGTCAAACGTTGCTTTAATTTCAGGATCTAACTCATCCAAACTATTTAAAACTGGTTTTGCTTTAGGTGCTGAATAATAAATGATATCTTGAAAATCGATTTTAGGGTAATGTACATTTGCCCATACAGGCTCTTCCATCGTTAGCCAATGACGAAAAGCTTTTAATCGCCATTCGAGCAACCATTCTGGTTCACTTTTTTTATTGGAAATGAAACGTACTGTATTTTCATCAAGCCCTTTTGGAGCGTTATCACTTTCAATATTACTTACGAATCCCCATTTGTATTCACTTTGCGTGACTTCATCTAGGATTTTCAAATCTTCTGACATGTGAGGAAACTAATTCTTGTTTTAAATAAAATAAATACTGGATTAAACAGCGAAACTTTCACCACAACCACACGTTCTTGATGCGTTTGGATTATGGAAAGCGAATCCTTTTCCGTTCAGTCCGTCGCTATAATCTAGTTCAGTACCAATTAGATAAAGAAAACTTTTTTTATCACAAACGATTTTCATTCCCTTATCTTCGAATACTTTATCACTATCTTTTACTTCGTGATCGAATTCTAATTTGTATGTTAATCCTGAACATCCTCCTCCGTCAACTCCTACACGGATGAACGAACCATCGGGGTGTTTTTCTTCTTTCATAAGGCTAATTGCCTTTTCCAGAGCTCTTTCGGTTACAGTGATCATTTTTCCTGTTAATATTTACCGCAAAGATACGGTCTTATTTCGTTATTTAGAACAGTTCTAAGGGAGAAATGTTTTCGAAATGAGGGAATTACC
>JANPGA010000569.1:0-5550 GCA_031423735.1 Bacteroidota bacterium
TTTGCTTGGTTGTCATGCTGAGCGGAGTCGAAGCAGTTGTTGTGGTGAGCGGAGTCGAACCATGACCAACCACTCCACTTCCCCTATCGTAATTCGTAATTGAATCCCGATAGCTATCGGGACGTAATTTAAAAATTCTTAACTTTTAATTCTCCTGTTTCCAGCTTGGAATACCAGAAATTTTTAAAATGCTTTAGAATCGCATAAATGGAATTATAATTACTCAAAAACCTCGTTTACGAAATTCTCAGAGCTTATTTTTTTTCAAGGTGTCCCAAGCTGAAAGTAGGAAAATTCTTAATTCTTAATTCTTAATTCTTAATTTTGCTTCCCACACACAAACTATGCAAAGCGAAATCACAACGACAATTCTTGAAGTAAATAATTTGTCTACTGTATTTCATTCTGGCAAAGAAACTTTTACAGCAGTGGATCAAATCTCCTTTTCATTACATCAAGGTGAAACGCTAGGAATCGTTGGCGAATCAGGTTCAGGCAAATCTGTTACCTCTTTATCTTTAATGCGATTAATACAAAGCCCTCCTGGAGAAATTAAAAATGGCGAAGCTTTGTTTACCGATAAATCAGGAAATACTGTTGATTTATTTAAACTATCCGAAAAGGAAATTCGCAAATATCGAGGCAACGAAATTGCAATGATTTTTCAAGAACCAATGACGTCGTTAAATCCAGTTTTTTCTTGCGGAGATCAAGTTGCTGAAGCATTACGTTTGCATAAAAATTTGTCGAAAAAGGAGGCGAGAGCTGAAACTATTGCGTTGTTCAATAAGGTGAAATTACCGAGAGCAGAATCATTATACGATTCGTATCCACACCAACTATCTGGAGGGCAAAAACAAAGAGTAATGATTGCTATGGCAATTTCTTGTAACCCAAAAGTATTAATCGCCGACGAACCTACCACAGCCTTAGATGTTACAGTGCAGGCAGCAATACTCGATCTCTTAAAGGAGTTGCAGCAAGAAACGGGAATGAGCATAATTTTTATAACCCACGATCTTGGCGTAATTGCGCAAATTGCAGAACGCGTGCTTATAATGTACAAAGGAAAAATTGTTGAAGAAGGCCAAGTAAAAAATATTTTTAGTCACCCAGTTCATCCTTATACGAAAGGCTTACTTGCTTGTCGGCCATCAGGTAATATGAATCTAAAACGATTACCTGTGATAAGTGATTTTATGAAGGTGGATGATGCCGGCAATTTACAGGAAACAGGAAAGGATATTTCTAGTCTGTTGTCAGAATTAAAAGCGTTACCCAATCAAAGAGCTAACCGTCAGGAAAAACTTTATTTAAGTGAGCCAATTTTAACTGTTGAGGGGTTACAAACCCACTATCCAATCCGTAAAGGGTTGTTTGGGAAAGTACAGTCTGTAGTAAAGGCAGTTGATGAGATTAGTTTTAAGGTTTATCCCGGTGAAACGTTAGGCTTAGTGGGAGAATCGGGTTGTGGGAAAACAACTTTAGGTAGAAGTATTTTGCGATTAATTGAACCCACAGGAGGTAAAATAATTTATAAAGGGAAAAATTTAAGAGAACTTGACAATGAAGCTTTGCGTGCAATGCGTAAACAAATGCAGTTAATTTTTCAAGATCCATATTCTTCTTTGAATCCTCGTTTAACTGCAGGTACCGCTATCATTGAACCAATGATTGTACATAAACTTTACGCAAACGATAGAGCAAGAAAAGAAAAGGTTATTGAGTTATTAGTAAAAGTCGGACTAAATGAATCACATTATAATCGATATCCTCATCAATTTTCAGGAGGGCAACGTCAACGAATTTGTATCGCAAGAGCATTGTCGTTAAACCCTGATTTTATTATCTGCGACGAGTCGGTATCGGCATTGGATGTATCTGTACAGGCACAAGTATTAAATTTGTTAAATCAATTAAAAGAAGAACAAGGATTAACATTTATTTTTATTTCACATGATCTTTCTGTTGTTCGGTTTATGAGTGATCGAATATTAGTAATGAATCAAGGACGAATAGAAGAGCTAGGAGATGCTGAGCAAGTGTATAATCATCCTCGGTCAAATTATACAAGTAAATTGATTGCCTCGATCCCTAAAGTTGCTTTATAAGTATGGATGAAAAGGTCAAAAAAAAATATATTTCTCAAGAACAAGCTCAAGTAAAGATCGCTCGTTGGTGCGCATATCAAGAGAGAAGTCAGCAAGAGGTTCGGGATAAATTGTATGATTATGGATTACATAAAGCACAAGTTGAAATGCTTTTGTCAAGTTTAATTACAGATGGATTTTTAAATGAAGAACGATTTGCAATTGCATTTGCAGGAGGAAAGTTTCGAATTTTAGGATGGGGGAAAGTAAAGATTAAGCTTGCCTTGAAGCAAAAAAAAGTATCAGATTATTGTATTCGAAAAGCGATCCAACAAATTGATGACAACGCATACCTTAAAAAGTTAAATCAAGTAGTACAAAAGCGATCGAAAGAAGAAAAGGAAAAAGATCCTTTTAAGCGCAATTATAAACTAGCCCAATACGCCATTTCAAGAGGCTTCGAGTCTGATCTGGTAGGTGATGTAATAGGAGATCTAAATTTTTCATAATCTAAAATTTTTGCTTTATCTGAGTAACATAACCCAAAACTACTCTCATCTTCAAATTACTTCATCTTCAAATTGACACATTTTCAAATCTTCAAATCGACTAATCTTCAAATTGTCTCATCTTCAAATCGACTAATCTTCAAATTGTCTCATCTTCAAATTACTTCATCTTCAAATTACTTCATCATTAAATCGACAAATTACCTCATCTTCAAATTGACTCATCTTCAAATCTTCAAATTACTTTCCGTACTTTCGCAGAATTATGATACAAGAGCAATTAAAAGAACTTTCCGATCGTGTCGAAGCTCTGAGGAGGCATCTTTGACGTCGATAACCGACTTCAACAAATAGCTCAGGAAGAACAACTTACACATGCCGCTGATTTTTGGGATGATCCTAAGCGCGCCGAGCAAATTCTTAAAAACATTAACTTAAAAAAAGACTGGACCAACGCTTTTCAAGAAGTGGAATCCTCCGTTGAGGATTTGGCGGTTTTGTTTGATTTCTACAAAGCAGGAGAAGGAACCGAGCAAGACGTAGATATTCATTTTGCTGAAACAATTAGGTTACTAGAGGCACTTGAGTTCAAGAACATGCTTAGTGGGGAAGAAGATCGTCTGAGTGCAGTACTTACCATTAATTCTGGTGCTGGTGGAACCGAAAGTCAGGATTGGGCCTCCATACTTTTAAGGATGTATCTCCGATGGGCAGAACGCCATGGCTATAAAGTTTCTGAAATTGATTATCAGGATGGAGATGGTGCAGGAATAAAATCCGCAACTTATGAGATTGAAGGAGTGTATGCCTTTGGCTATCTGAAAAGTGAAAGTGGAGTGCACCGTTTAGTTCGTATTTCCCCTTTTGATTCAAATGCCCGCCGACATACCTCATTCGCTTCAGTATATGCTTATCCATTAATCGATGATGATATCAATATTGAAATTAAGGATGCGGATATTTCATGGCAAACGTCTAGATCAGGTGGTGCAGGAGGGCAAAATGTAAATAAAGTGGAAACTAAAGTTCAGTTAACACATCATCCAACAGGAATCGTTGTAATTTGCCAGAAGGAAAGAACGCAAGGCGGAAATAAAGAGCGTGCAATGAATATGTTGAAATCGCAGTTGTATGAATTAGAATTACGAAAACAAAACGAAGCTAAAGAAGCAACAGAAAGTTCAAAGAAAAAAATTGAATGGGGAAGTCAAATTAGAAGTTATGTTTTGCACCCTTATAAATTAGTAAAAGATAACCGAACGGATCATGAAACATCAGATACAGGAGCTGTTCTTGATGGAGAAATTGATGAATTTATCAAAGCCTATCTTATGGAATATAGCGGTGATCAAAATTAAAATATCAGTAGTCGCAATTGTTTAAAGTATTTTTAATAAAGATTAAAGCACTAAATAAGTAAAAATAAATATTAAGATGTTACATGTAAGAATTGAAAAAGATACAATGGGTACTGTTGAAGTGCCTGCCAATGTATATTGGGGTGCACAAACACAACGCTCAATAGAAAATTTTAAAATTGCACAAGACATCAATAAAATGCCTCGTGAAATTATTCGCGCTTTTGCATACTTGAAAAAGGCAGCTGCGATTACAAACTTTGAAGCAGGGGTTTTAACAAAAGAAAAATCAGATAGTATAGGTATTGTTTGCGATGAAATTCTTGAGGGAAAACTCGATGATCAATTTCCTTTGGTAGTATGGCAAACGGGTTCTGGTACACAAAGCAACATGAATGTAAATGAAGTTATAGCTTATCGTGCTCACGTTATTAGTGGTGGAAGTTTATTAGATGAAAAAAAATCGGTTCACCCAAATGATGATGTAAATAAGTCTCAATCATCAAACGATACATTCCCAACGGCAATGCATATTGCAGCCTATAAAATTTTGGTAGAATGTACCATACCTGGTATTACTAAGTTGAGAGATACACTTGCTGCCAAGTCGAAGGAGTTTATGGATGTTGTTAAGATTGGTCGTACTCATTTAATGGATGCTACACCACTAACGCTTGGTCAAGAAATAAGTGGCTATGTTTCACAATTAGATCATGGACTACGTGCTATAAATCATACATTACCTCATTTATCAGAACTCGCATTAGGAGGTACTGCAGTCGGAACAGGAATTAATACTCCTGCTGGATACTCTGAAAATGTGGCTGCAAATATTGCTAAACTTACAGGCTTACCTTTCATCACCGCTGAAAATAAATTCGAAGCTTTAGCAGCACACGATGCAATTGTGGAAACCCATGGAGCGTTAAAAACAGTTGCTGTAAGTATAATGAAAATCGCTAACGATATTCGATTATTATCTTCAGGTCCCCGTTGTGGAATTGGTGAGTTGTTTATCCCAGATAATGAGCCTGGATCATCAATAATGCCTGGCAAGGTGAATCCTACACAGTGTGAAGCAATGACAATGATTGCTGCTCAAGTGCTAGGTAATGATGTTACCATTAATATTGGTGGTGCAACAGGACATTTCGAACTAAATGTTTTTAAGCCAGTAATGATTTTTAATTTTTTGCATTCAGCAAGGCTTATTGGTGATGCTTGTGTTTCTTTCAATGATAAATGCGCGATAGGAATTAAGCCTATTTACGAAAACATAAAAAACAACTTGAATAATTCTTTAATGTTGGTAACGGCATTAAACACACATATTGGATATTATAAAGCAGCAGAAATTGCTCAAACAGCTCATCGAGATGGTAAAACATTAAAAGAAACTGCCATCACTTTAGGATATCTAACTTCCGAACAATTCGATGAATGGGTAGATCCAAAAACAATGGTAGGCTTTTAAAATCAATTAAAAATTAAAGATTAAGAATTAAAAAACGGAGTCTAAAATTATTTAATTTGGAGAAATGATTCAATTTTTTTAAATTTTCCTTATAAGACATTAATTCTTAATTCTTAATT
>JANPGA010000570.1:0-6821 GCA_031423735.1 Bacteroidota bacterium
AGTAGCTTTAAAAACAAATTAATACTAAATAAAAAATAAATTATTCTAGTAAAATACAGGTGGATTAAAAATAAAATGGAGCAGAATATTTATAAAATAAAGGGATTATCAGAAAATGATGTAATTCAATCCAGGGAGAAATTTGGTTCAAACCAATTAAAATTTAAAAAAGAAAATGGTTTTTTAGATGCAGTAAAAAGCATATCTAAAGAGCCGATGGTGCTTTTACTTTTAATAACATCATCCATTTATTTTATTAGTGGTAAAATTGACGACGGAATTTTTCTTGCATCCGCGATCGTATTGGTTGCCACTATTTCTTTATACCAAGATTCACGTAGCAGAAGTGCGCTTGAAAAATTAAAATACTTTTCACAACCGAACTGCAAAGTAATTCGAAATGGGGATATTTTAGAAATAAAAAGTGAAGATATTGTAGTTGGTGATTTTTTAATGGCCGAAGAAGGTGCAATTATAAATGCAGATGGTTTAATAGTTCAATCCAATGACTTTTCAGTAAACGAATCAATATTAACTGGAGAATTCCTTTCGGTTTATAAAGACCACTCTTCAAATGAAAATTATATTTATAAAGGAACAACTGTTGTTAGCGGTCTAGCAATAGCAAAAATTTCTGCAATAGGAAATGAAACAAAACTTGGCAAAATTGGAAAAAGTTTAGAAAGTATAGAAGAAGAAAAAACTCCATTAGAATTACAAATTTCAAATTTTGTAAAAAAGATGGTAATTGTTGGCTCTATAATATTTTTAATTGTTTGGATTATTAATTACCTCAACACAAAAAATGTATTAGATAGTTTAATCAATTCATTAACATTAGCGATGAGTATACTGCCAGAAGAAATCCCCGTCGCTTTTACTACATTTATGGCTTTAGGTGCTTGGAGACTGATGAAAATGGGCATTATTGTAAAGCAAATGAAAACAGTAGAAACATTAGGAAGTGCTACTATAATTTGTATTGACAAGACAGGAACAATAACGCAAAATGAAATGAGTCTTGCAAAGTTATATGTTTTTTCATCCAATGAAATATCTAATTATTCAAATTCATTAACTGATTTGCAGAAAGAATTAATCACATCCGCCATGTGGTCTAGTGAACCAATTCCTTTTGATCCAATGGAAATTGCAATTCATAAAGCATATACTGATTTCACAGAAAATGATGAAAGAGTAAACTTCAAAATGATTCACGAATACCCTCTTGAAGGCAAGCCTCCGATGATGACTCATTTATTTGAAAATAAAAAAGGAGAACGAATCATCTATGCTAAAGGAGCTCCAGAAGCAATAATAAAAGTATCTAATTTATCAGAAATAGAGAAAAAAAACATAGAACTAGCAATAGCAAATTTTGCTAAAGATGGTTATCGCGTATTAGGAGTTGGGAAATCAACTTTTGAAGGTATAAACTTTCCAGAAAAGCAACAAGAATTAAGCTTTCATTTCATTGGATTAATCGTATTTTATGATCCACCAAAGGAAAACATTAAATCAATTTTAAAAGATTTTTACAAAGCTGGAATTAAAGTTAAAATAATTACAGGTGACAATGCAGCTACTACTGCAGCTATAGCCAACCAAATTGAATTTGAAGGAATAAATAATATTATTTCTGGCAACGAATTAATGGCGTTAAATGAAACAGATCTAAAGAAAAAAGTTTTAGATACAAATATCTTTACTAGAATGTTTCCAGAAGCTAAATTGAAAATAATAAATGCTTTAAAGGATCAAGGTGAAATAGTAGCTATGACAGGAGATGGAGTGAATGATGGCCCTGCACTAAAAGCAGCTCATATCGGAATAGCTATGGGAAAAAAAGGAACTGAAATAGCTAAACAAGCTGCCTCGTTAATTTTATTAGAAGATGATTTATCTAAAATGGTTGATGCAGTTGCTATGGGGAGAAAAATATATACAAATTTAAAAAAAGCAATAAGATATATTATTTCAATTCACATTCCCATCATTCTTACCGTGTTTATTCCATTAGTGTTAGGCTGGATTTATCCTAATATATTTTCTCCCATTCATGTAATATTTTTAGAATTAATAATGGGGCCAACTTGTTCCATAATTTACGAAAATGAACCAATGGAAGAAAATAGTATGATTCAAAAACCAAGGCCATTTTCCAAAACCTTCTTTAATTGGAAAGAATTAACAACAAGTATAATTCAAGGGTTGATGATTACCATCGGAACTCTTTTTACATACCAATATGCAGATAATGTTGGGTATAATGAAGCAACCACCAGAACAATGGTTTTTACAGCATTAATTTCAGCAAACATAATTTTAACTTTAGTTAATAGATCATTCTATTATTCCATCGTCACTACTATGAGCTATAAAAATAACTTTGTATTATTAATCAATTTAATCACTATTTCCATTTCTGGATTAATCTTATTTATAAAACCTTTAACATCTTTTTTTGAATTCAACAGATTAACCTTTACACAATTAATTATTAGCATAACGATTGGTTTTTTGTCAGTCATTTGGTTTGAACTAATAAAATTAAAAAATAGAATCTCCCAAAAAAATGTTTAATATTGCCATTGACGATCTAATCTATCGTTAAATAAAAACAGCTTGGAATTCGAACAATTATATACAAACTATAAGAATATGGTTTTTAACCTAGCCTTACAGTACGTACAGAATTATGAAGATGCTCAAGAAATAACCCAAGACGTATTTTTAACCGTTTACCAATCGATATCCACATTTAAGGAAAAATCAAAATTGTCAACCTGGATTTATAGGATAACAATCAACAAATCATTAGATTTTATTAAAGCAAAGCAACGCAAAAAAAGATTTGGCTTTCTCACCTCCTATTTCTTTGAAAATAGCGGTGATATTAAACACGACGCACCATCCTTTAATCACCCAGGAATTCAGTTAGAAAATAAAGAATCTTTAGAGATTATCTTTCATCATATTAACCAACTTCCTGTAAATCAAAAAACTGCGCTAATATTAAGTAAAATAGATCATAAAACGCAAGCCGAAATAGCCGAAATAATGGATATTAGTACGAAAGCAGTAGAATCACTAATTCAACGAGCTAAAACGAATTTATCAAAAAAACTTAAGCTAAGCGAAGGAACTAAAAATTAATGTCGTCAAACAGCCATTAAACAAAATGAAAAACGAAAAATTAATTAATCATTTAGAATTGTTAAAGCAAATACAACAAGTGGATGCTCCAGCCTTTTTAATGACGAGAATTCAAGAAAGAATTGTCAAATCAAAAAGCAATAAATTCTCGCCTCAATTAACATGGGTTTTAAGTATTTTTTTATTGGCAGTAATTGCGTTTGACGCATCACTAGTGGCAAGAGCCAGATTTAATGCTAAAGACAATAATTTAATCCAAGAAATGAATTTAATGCCTGAAAACTCTTTATATAAATGAACAAAGTAAAAATATTAAGTATTCTTACCATAACTTTATTATTACTCAATTTATTTTTAGTTGGATTTATGATTTCCAATAAACCGCCACGTCAGGGTAAGGATGGTCCAAGAAATATAATTATTGAAAAGCTTAAATTTAATGATAATCAAATAGAAGAATATGATAAATTAATTAAATGGCATAGAACTGAAATGGATAAGTCTGAAGAAGAGTTAAAAGTCTTGAAGAATCAACTATACTCCACCTTAACAAAAGACTCTGCAAATAATTTAAAAGATTCCATAATTTCTGAAATCAACAAGGTACAGTTTAGGATTGAATCTATACATTACAAACATTTTATGGATATAAAAAATTTATGTAATAAGGATCAAGAACCATCATATATTGAATTAACAACTGAAATCGCATCTCTTTTTGGAGGACCACGAAATAGAAGAGAGCCAAAATGAAGTATAAGATATCTACTCTTGTTGTAACATTTTTTTCAATTTTTAATGCATCATTTGGTCAAGATGTACATACTATTAAACTTATGTTTCAGAATGAATTTTTCAATAAAACTTTAGTATTTGACGATTTATATTTTAAAATTAATCAACAAGATAGTATTCAAATAAACGAGTTAAAATATTATATTTCAAATATTGAATTACTAGATAATGGAAATAGTGTTTGGAAAGAAACCAATAGTTTTCATTTAATTGATGGTTCAAACAATAAAACAAATGAGGTTAATTTAAACTTAAATAGGTTAATTAATTTCAATCAACTGAAGTTTGATTTAGGAATTGATAGTATAACGAATGTTTCGGGGGCTATGGGTGGGGATTTGGATCCTACAAAAGGGATGTATTGGACCTGGAAAAGTGGTTATATTAATTTCAAATTAGAAGGCAAATCCAATCTTTGCGATTCCCGCAATCATGAATTTCAATTTCATTTAGGAGGTTATCAATATCCCCATAATTCATTACAAAAAATTGTGGTTAATATCCCACAAAACGATAAAATAAAAATTGTTTTAGCATTAGAAAAATTATTGTTGCCTATCAATTTAAAGTTACAAAATCACATTATGTCACCTAGTAAAGATGCTGTTTTGCTTTCAGAAAAAGCCTCTCTGCTATTTAGTGTAAAAGAGTGATGAAAATAAAATTACTCTTCTTATCAATTTTGTGCTTAAGTATTAGCGCATTTAAAGTTATTGAAGAAAATCAATTTATCATTCCATTAAATTGGCCAAAGCCTGTATATGATTTTGCAAAAAACCCGTTATCAAAAAATAAAATTTTATTAGGCAAAGTATTATTCTTTGATCCCATTTTATCAAGAACAAATACAATATCGTGTGCGAGTTGTCATTCACAATATTCAGCATTTACACATATTGATCATGCGGTGAGTCATGGAATTGATGATAGAATGGGCACAAGGAACTCTCCAGCATTAATGAATCTTGCTTGGCATAAAACATTTATGTGGGATGGCGCAATTAATCATTTGGATATGCAAGCACTAGCACCTATTACTCATCCAGATGAAATGGGAGAAACAATGATTAACGTGGTTTCCAAATTACAGCAATCTAAAATTTATCCCAACCTATTCTACAATGCATTTGGCGACAGTTTAATAACAGGCGAACATACATTAAAAGCAATTTCCCAATTCGTTTTAACACTTGTAAGTTCAAATGCAAAATATGATAGTGTAATGCGAAAACAAGCCCAATTTACTGACCAAGAAAAAAATGGATATCAGTTATTTCGTAAAAACTGTGCAACTTGCCATACTGAACCTTTATTTACAAACCTTCAATTTGAAAATAACGGATTGAAAGTAGATAGTATTTACAAAGATTATGGAAGAATTCGTATTACAAAAGAATCAAGTGATTCCCTAAAATTTAAAGTTCCTACCCTTCGAAATATTGAGTTTTCTTATCCCTACATGCATGATGGTCGCTTTAAACATTTAAGTGAAGTATTAAATCATTACACGTCTAACATTCAAAATAGCAAAACACTATCTGTAAAGCTAGCAAAGCCGATAGTCTTATCTTCCAATGAAAAAGTAGATATCATAGCCTTCTTACTTACATTATCTGATAGAAAATTCATCTTTAATCCGAACTACTTTTATCCAAAAGAAATATTAATGCCTAAAGCGAAGGATTGAAAATATATTATCGTCTAAAAATACTTAACCTTCCAAAACAATATTTCACAATGAGAAGAATCAAATTATACCTTATTCTTTTTTTAACACTAACATTTTCGGCAATCCATGTAAATGCCCAATATAATACCCTTTGGATCCCAGACACCCTATCTGGCACTACTTTTAACTTGGCTTTAAGGGATACATTCAAACAAATAGTGCCAGGCAACCAAACAATTACTGCAGGGATAAATGGTGACTTTTGGGGTCCTACTCTATTTTTCAATAAAGGAGATACAGTTCACATGAATATTCATAATTATTTAAACGATTCAACAACTATACATTGGCATGGATTTCATTTGCCTGCTGTAATGGATGGCGGACCACATCAGGTAATTCCTCCAGGGACGATTTGGCAACCGTATTGGAAAGTTACAAATAATGCATCTACCTATTGGTATCATCCACATTTACATGAGATGACACAAGATCAAATTACCAAAGGTTTGGGAGGATTAATTATAGTTAGAGATGCTGTAGAATCTGCGTTGCCATTGCCTAGAACGTATGGAGTTGATGATATCCCTCTAGTTTTAACTGATAGAGATATAAATTCTTCAAATCAGTTCGTTTCTGTCCCTTACGGAGATAGTAGTTTGGTGAATGGAACACTCAGGCCACAATATACCGTGCCTGCTCAAATTGTACGCTTTAGAATTTTAAATGCAGCAATTGAACGTTCTTTCAATATTGGCTTTAGTGATAACAGAAATTTTTCTGTAATCTGTTCAGATGGTGGTTTGTTAAATGCTCCAGTTTCATTAAACAGATATTTACTTCATGCAGGAGAACGAATAGAAATACTTGTAGATTTTGGTTCTCAAACTGGACAATCGTTTGAATTAAAAGCATACAATTCTACTCTTGGTAATTTTATTGCTGGTGGAGAAAATTTTACAACAGGGCCATTTGGAAATTATTTGGGCAAAAAAGATTTTAACATGTTACATCTAAATGTAGGAATACAAACTGCATCGCCTATAACAACAATCCCATCAACACTTACAACAAATGTATTATTACAAGCTGCTTCATCAAATATCACAAGAGAATTAACAATTAGTGATAGCGCAGGAGTAACAACACCAGTAATATTAGGTCCAAATGCTTTTATTATCAATCATAAATTATTTAATAT
>JANPGA010000571.1:0-10108 GCA_031423735.1 Bacteroidota bacterium
TTTAGATCTTTTGTTTTACCATAGGAAATTAAAACGTCTCATCGCTATTGAACTTAAGTTAGGAAAATTCGAAGCTAAACATAAGGGACAAATGGAATTATATTTGAAATGGCTTGATAAATATGAAAAACAAGAAGGAGAGTATTCACCGATAGGATTAATACTTTGTGCTGAAAGTAGTAGAGAGCAAATTGAACTTTTGGAAATGCATAAAGATGGTATTATGGTTGCAGAATATTGGACCGAATTGCCATCAAAAAAACTTCTTGAGCAAAAAATACATGCGATATTTGCAGAAGCAAAAGAGAGAATCGAAAGAAAAAAAATGCTCAAGTAAAATAATATCATTCATTATTGTAATTTGTTTAGGAAATAAATTACAATTAGTAAGTATAAATTTGGCAATTAACAATGAAAATTGCATCTCTATGAAAATCGGTCTCTTCTTCGGCTCATTTAACCCTATTCACAACGGACATCTTGTGATTGCTGGATATGTATCAGAGTTTACTGATTTGGATCAAGTTTGGCTTGTAGTATCGCCTCATAACCCTTTAAAACCTGCAGGAAGTTTATTGCAAGATTACCATCGCTATCATTTAGTCGAACTAGGAGTTGGCAGTAACAAAAAAATAAAACCATCTAAAATCGAGTTCGAATTACCGAAGCCAAGCTTTACAATTCATACGTTGGTATATCTTAAAGAAAAATATCCTCAGCATGAATTCGCTTTAATTATGGGAAGTGATAATTTGGCAACGTTTCATAAATGGAAAAATTTTGAAATAATTTTAGAAGAACATCAACTTTATGTTTACCCTCGTCCGGATCAAGATGGCGGTCAGTTTAAAGATCACCAAAAAGTGAAGTGGGTGGATGCACCAATAATGGAATTATCTTCTACATTTATTCGTAAAGCAATACGTGATGGTAAAGATGTGCGCTACATGATGCCCGAATCAGTAAATGATTACATCGAAGAAATGCACTTTTACGAAAAGTAAAACAGTTGATTGCACAGTTAATTTGGTTTTACGAGGAGCATTTTCAAATTACCTAATTTTCAAATCATCAAATTAAGCCATTACCGTATTCAATATTGATTTAAAAATTTGATGACCATCTACATTTCCTAAAAGCAAATCACTCGCACGTTCTGGGTGTGGCATCATACCAAAAACATTACGTTGCTTGTTGCAAATTCCAGCAATATTTTCTAACGATCCATTCGGATTGCTTTCTTCGGTAATCTTTCCGTTATCATCGCAATAGCGAAAAATTATTTGATTGTTATCTTTTAATTGTTGTAATGTTGTTGCATCACAATAGTAATTTCCTTCACCATGTGCGATTGGAACTTTTAATGTTTGACCTAAATTAAAAGAAGAGCTGATCATCGATTCATCAGTTTCTGCACGCAAACGAACATTTTTGCTTATAAACTGATTATTGTTGTTCTGTAATAACGCCCCAGGTAAAAGATGTGCTTCAGTCAATATTTGAAAACCATTACAGATCCCGAAAACAAATCCCCCCTTATCTGCGAACTCTATAACTTCTTGCATGATTGGTGAAAAACGTGCAATAGCTCCTGAGCGAAGGTAATCACCATAAGAAAATCCACCTGGAAGAAAAACGAAATCACAGTTTTTTAAGGAATGATCCTTATGCCATAATTCTACTACTTCTTGTTTCATCACTTTGCCTAACACGTGAATTAAGTCTTGATCACAATTAGACCCTGGGAAAACTACAACGCCAAATTTCATATTACAGATTTTAATAATGTATAGAGGCAAATTTACGAATAATGTAGTACCTGACCCTCGTTTTATTAAATTGCTAAATATTTGAATGAAAGGGAATTAATAAAAGACCAATCCTGACTTAAGTTTGCTAAAAGACCTTGTTTTAAACCTTGTCCTATATGCGATGATCGCACTATATACAAAAATTATTATGGAAAACTAGAGATGTCCTGTTTTTAAACTCAAGATAATTGGGTCTTTGATCATCTTCGAGAGATCCAATTCCTCCATGTTTCAACGAAAATTATTAACCCTTTACTAACTCAAACAAAACAGGCCGCGAAGGTGTTGCGTCATTTTCAAAAGGAGCTGTTTGTAAGTTCAAAAGATACATCCCATCCAAAACAGTATTTGGAATAAAAACCATCTCTGTAATGGTTGCATCAAATCTGGTAGCTCCAGGAAAATTCCAGAAAGCATGATGTGCTAAAAGTTTTCCACCATCTTGCTCGCGATCAACGGATGGAAGATCTAATAATAAATGTTTAATATTTCTTTCACATAAAAAAGTTGCAGCATCAACATCTAAATATGGTGGATTACTACTCGAATAGTTTTTTGTTAACTTATCACTATCGTTTGGAAGAGTACGAATAATAACGGCTTCCGGATTACCTACAATTACCTTTTCTATCGCTTCTCGAGTAATAATTAAATCATCATTCTCATTTTTTAATTCAATACTAATGAGTTGTGCAAAGCAGAGATAATGTTTTAATGCTTTATTGATGGAATAATCTTCTTTGCTGATGTGTCCTACGCTTTCTGTATGAGTACCATGACCGTGTGGATTGAAAAAGATATTACGAAAATTAACGGAAGCACCTTGTTTAACTTCACCTACCCAATCACCCATTCGAACAGGTTCGATACGTATAGGATCAACATACCATGCTTGTACATGTCCTGGACCCGCCTCTAGAGGAATAGAAAGATCAATAGCCTGATGAAGATCGGCGCTGTATTGCTGATTATTATGTTGAAGAGTAATTTTTAAACTCATAGTAAGAAGAATTCTGATGCAATAGCATCTGCCAATAATAAACCTTTAATTGTTAATTGAAAATTATTTTCTTTTTCAACCATCAATCCATTTTCAATTTTTATATCTGCTTGAGATTTTAATTTTTTCCAAGCATCGTCGCCAGCAACCTTTATAACTGACTCTTTCGATAATCCTTTGCGTGTTCTTAACGAAGTTAATACAGTTTCATTAAAACGTTGTTCGGTCGTTAAAAATTCTTCTTCAAAAGGAACTTTACCTTCCTTAATAGATTTAATATACAAAGGATTATTTCGAATATTCCATTGACGGTTTCTTCCATTAAAAGAGTGAGCAGATGGGCCAATTCCAAGATAGGGAATTCCATTCCAATAATTGCTGTTATGTCGTGATTCAAATCCAGGCTTACCAAAATTTGAAATCTCATACCAAGGTATTCCTGCTATCTCCGTTTTTTCAATTAGCCATTCATATTGGTTAGCGGCTTCATCATCGTCAACTGCTTTTGATAATCCTTTTTGTACTTGCCACGCTAATGCAGTACGAGGTTCAACGGTTAAGCAATAGCAAGAAAGATGATTTACGGGTAAAGCTAATGCTGTATCTAAATTTTTTTTCCAGCCTTCCATTTTTAAATCTGGAATACCATAAATAAGATCAATGGATAAATTTTCAAAACCTATATCAGCAGCTTCAGGAACCACACGTTCGGCTTGCTTTGCAGTATGCGCACGGTTCATCATCTTTAAATCACCATCTCTGAAGGATTGAATTCCGATGCTTAATCTATTTATTTGCGTATGACGAAGTTTGCGAAGATAATTAGCTGTTAAGTCATCAGGATTTGCTTCAAGCGTTATTTCGGCATCGTTACTGATTGCAAAATAAATTTGAATACTTTCAAAGATTCGCTCTAATTCAGCCATTGTTAAAAGCGATGGAGTTCCTCCACCAAAATAAATGGTATCTAAATTTTTTTCCGGAAGATAATCCGCTTGAAATTTGATTTCTGTAATTAAAGCTGAAACCAACTCTTCACGGTGTTGCATTGAAGTACTAAAGTGAAAATCACAGTAGGTACAGGCTTGTTTGCAAAATGGAATATGAAGATAAAGTCCTGCCATTTATTGATTTGATGATTTGAAAATAAGCCAATTTGAAAATAAAAAATCAATTAAAATTTTAGACTGTTTTTCGTAAGACGATTCGAAAGGTGGTTCCTTTGTTGGGATCTGAACTTTTTACGAAAATTTGTCCTGCATGATATTCTTCAACAATTCGTTTTGATAAGGATAATCCTAATCCCCAACCTCGATTTTTACTTGTATATCCGGGCTTAAAAACAGTTTTATATTTTGATTTTGGAATTCCTTTTCCTGTATCCGAAATATCAAGATATGCGAATTGCTGTTGATCCGTAATTTGAACAGTAATAGTACCTTCACCACTCATTGCATCAATACTATTTTTAAAGAGGTTTTCTAAAACCCAATCAAAAAGAGCAACATTTACTGGCGCTTCCACATTATAACTTTGTTGATTTACTAACTTGAAATTTACTTTTGAAGATACGCGGGTTTGAATATAATTTATTGCTGTTTGCATTACTTCAGTAAGATTTTCTTTTTTAAGCGCAGGTGCAGATCCTATTTTCGAAAAACGTTCAGTAATTGTATTTAAACGAGCAATGTCTTTCTCAATTTCTGTAATATATTCATCTGGTTGAGCCTTTGATTTTAAATACTCAAGCCATGCCATTAATGATGAAAGAGGAGTTCCTAATTGATGAGCGGTTTCTTTGGCCATGCCTACCCATACTTGATTTTGTTCTGCTTTACGTGATGTTGAAAAAGCTATGTATGAAACAATCAAAAAAAGTGCAATTACTGCTAATTGAAAAAATGGGTAATAGCGTAGTTGAGTGAGTAAGTAGGAATCTTTGTAATAGATATAATTTTTTTGATTCCCCGCGAACGAAATTTCAATTGGAGCTCTTTGAGCATTCATAATTGCTAATTCCTCAGCTAAATATTGCTTATCATTTGCTCTTAATGAATCCAAATTACGAATCGTAATTACCTGTTTTTTTTCATCAGTTAAAATAACGGGAACAGTGGTATTATTAGTTAAAACTGACAAAGCAAAACTAATATCACCTATATCTGTATTTGTATCTGAAAGTTGTCTAGTTGCTTCCGCCCAAAGTTCTACCTTCTTTTTCTCTTCATCAGATAGTTTGTGTACCAATTGGTTGGTATACCAAAGCGAACCCATGCCGATAAGTAAGGCAATGACTAATAAAATTAACTTCCAACGCTGTTTACGAGTATATATATTCACTTTTTATGATTCACCAAGCTTTGGCCAAAGAAATTAATTAACCAATAATTATTTTATAAAATAGAATGAATGATGCATTTATGCTACAAATTTAAACTATTTAGGTTAAAAATAACCTTCTGAAAGGCTAGAAAGCCAAATATTCTACTAGTAAGACACTTAAAATCCTGCAAAATTGCATTATTCTGTGTCTATTTGAAGTTCTTGCTTTGCAGGTTTCTTTATTGATTTCTCAACTTTTACAGTGTCTTTTTTAAACCAACCAAACTCCTCTTTTAAAAGACCTTTTAGATTTTGTTTTTCTTTTCGCACTTCATGTGTAATATTTTCTTCAACACTTTTTCTATCATAACTAATTTTAGGGTTTTTCATTGACCCTTTCATGGTAAGAAATAGTTTCATTCTTCCTAATCCATCATCTTCAATAGTTCCAAATTCAGTTCGATTTTCTTTGAGTTTTCTACCCAATAATTGCGATAACAATAGCTGCAGTTTATAATCAACAATGTTATCAAAGGTATGCGTTCCCGAAGCTGTTAGATCAAGGGCACTTGATTGGATATGCATGGAAGGAATTGAAATCTTTTGGTTTTTTATCTCAATCTGATTACGCAAAGTGCTGAATGTAATTTTATTTAAATCAGTACCTTTTAAATATTTTGAAAGGGCCAACATAGGTTCAAAATTATTTAATTCACCATTTTCAATTGTTAAATCACTTTTAACATAAATGCGATCCATATTACAATGTAAATTTTTACTCCATGTAGATGCAAATTGTATGTTGGCGGTGAGTTTCCCATTTACATTTTTATCTTCAATTACATTCTGACCAAAATTGCCTAGCTGATAAAACAATTGATTAATATTTATTTTATTTATCGAAGCATCGCAAGCAATCAAAATACTATCATTCCTTGAGGCATCAATTTTCCCATCTAAGGCAATAGTTCCTTCACATGTTTTCAATGATAAATTTTGTGTTGTTAAAATTTTATTTGCAAGTGAAATATTTCCTCTTAACTGCCAAGCATCAAATTTCCGGAAGGTCATCATCGCAACATTCATTGCAATATTTATATTTAATCGTGGCGAAAAATCTATTCGATAACTAGTATCAGCAACAGAAGTATTTTTTTTGTCTTCAAGTAATTCATTTAAATCAATATTACGAGAAGTTAATGCAGCAGTACCATCAACTTTCTCATCTTTTGTAAGAAAATACCCTAATACATTATCAAATTTACCTTCAATTAAAAAGTCGGATCCAGCAGCATTGCCTCTAAAATTATTTACTTTAAGTTGGTTGCCTAGCAATTCAAATTTAGCATTAAATCCAGTAAAGGCAACATCTTTACCTTTGATGCGAAACGATACATTTTGCGTGGTTAAACTTCCATTGGATTGCCAACTAGTTTTGTCCTTACTATGACCTTTAATTTGAGCATCTAATTGTACTGTACCAGTAATTGATTCCAGCGTATCAGGCATATAGAATCGACTTAAAACTTCAAGATTAATTTTACTACGAACATTTAAATCAATGTATGGATTATTAAAATCTTCAATTAATAAGTTGGCACTAAAAGGTTGGCCCTCCAATCTTGCTTCTAATCCTGTTAATTGTAACCTACTTACTGGCTTTGCAGACGATATACTGCTAATAAAGTTGCCTTTAAATTTTATGTTGCTTAATTTATATTCACTCGATAAAGGTTTTAATGATGCATTATTAGTTCCAAAATCTACATTCACTAAAGGGGTGTGTTCTTTATCACTTGTTCCTTTAATGCGCATGTTAAAATAGATATCGCCATCGTATCGAAAGTTTTTTAACTTTTCGGTATACACTCCTGGAATAAGAGATAATAATTCCTTGAGTCCTGCTTTATTACTTTTTACATTGATGTTTATTGCAGTGCCTGGGTTTTGAGATTTAAAGTTGCCAGTTACATCTAATTTAAGATCGGAAACTTGAAGTGTTGCATTATTGATGATGTATTCACCAAGTTGCTCATTCATTTGTAGAGATACTTTGGCAATTGTTTCTTTGTTATCAATATAATTTAAGTTGTTGATTTTAAATTTTTGAACGTAGAATAAACCTTCAGCATCAAGAGTGTAAACTTGCTCACTAAACTTTCCTGCTAGTTGAGCTTTCTTTGCATTTAGTTGATAATCTCGGCCTGCTATTTTATCAAGAAAAATAAAATTTACATTATTGAGCTCAATTGCTTCAACTTCAAAATTGAAACTTTCTTTTTTGGTACTATCTTTTTTAAAGATGTCAAAATTAGTTTTCCCTTCTGCATCAACATAACAATTGATTCGTGCATCTGAAATTGCGATTTTTTTTAGTTTTAAATGCTCTCCAAAAACGTTAAAGAGGTTAAACATTAAGTAAACATGATTTGCTTTTACTAGAGGTTCACGAATCGATTTATAGTTAGAACCATTGGTGCTAATTTCAGAAAAATCAATACTTGCATAAGGGAATTTTCGAAAAAGGGAAAAGTGAATGTCCTCCACTTGAATAGGAACCGAAAGATTTTTATTGATTTGTTCAATAACAATTCCTTTCACTCTTGGGCCAATTATAAAGGATGCGATAATACCAATCAATAGAAGAATTCCAATGATCGATATAAGTATTAGAAAGGGTTTGCGAAATTTCGCCATCGGCTACAAAAATATAATTCCATATTTAAAGGAAATAATGTTCGTTTTATTGTTTTGAAAAAGATATAACCTCAACCTGAATAATGGAATGGTTTGAAAATGACCAATATCCAGTTATTTATGGGTGGTAACGCCATAAATTAGGATTAAATTTATCTTTGGATATCCAATGAGCAGCAACGAAGCCGATTATTATAGTCTCTTAGAAGTTGATTCAAGAGCTTCTGTTAAAGAGATTAAAAAGGCTTTTCATCGTCTTGCATTCATACACCATCCTGATCGTAATTTTAATGATTCGCAAGCTAATGAGCGGTTTAGAGAAATTAACCTGGCCTATCAAGTCCTAGTTGATAGTGAAAGGCGTTTTCAATATGACCAAAGAAGAACATCTACTTTTTTTGTTCAGGAAGAAAGAATTACTCCTTTTATCTATGCCGAAGTTGACAAAACCTTTGTGAAAAGAAACGAAGAAGTAGAGATAACATTTGCTTTCGGAAGTGAAGGAAGGTTTTTTAAGAAGCCTGAAATTGCTGGATGCTATATTACTTCTGGTCCTATCGTAAAGCACCGAATCAAAAATCACCAAGGAGTAAGTATTCGGGAAACCTTACTTAATTATACGCTTTGCCCATTAATAACTGGTAATATTTTTATTCCACCTGCTTCAATTAGTTTTGATAAAAACAAGTACAGCTCAAACGATCTTCAATTAACTGTTGATGATAACAATTGTTTTTACAAGAATAACGTATTGGCTGGAACCAACCCCTTAAAGGTGTTTTTGAATTGTCAAAGAGTTACAAGTAATACTGTGTATCAAAAAACTATTGTTCATCAACGCACTGTATTAATTCCAAGAAGTGATTTAGTGGCATGGTATCATAAGGTAGGTCGAACAATGAAAATTAGTTTTTCTATTTGTGGCGTTGCTTGGGCGATGATTCATGATCAAAGTATAATCTTAGGATTTCTTTCTGGATCATTATTCGCAGGAATAAATTGTACGTTGATGTATTGGATGATGGGAATTAAATCAGTATTTTATTATTCGCTGAAATACCCTGTTTTAAAAGTATATTTAAAAAACGATTATGCTTTAGGAGTTTCTCCGAGTAATTCGGTAGTTGGAAACAGAATTTGGTATTTGTTTAAATCACTTTTTAGTTAATCTCCGAGGAAGAATCTTTTACTAATGGTTTTGATGCTGCAGCTTGTTTCCCAAATAATTTTGTGGCAATGCTAACTTCAAAGGCTGTAAATATTAAATAGAAAAAGAAAAATGTTAATGCGAATGCAACTGCTTTTTCTTTATTCAAGAATGCATAAATGAGGATGATAATTAAGAAAAAAAATAATTTCATTCCTGTTGCTCCCATGTAATAGCGAATAAAATCTTTAGATCCTTTTTCAAAACTTTTTTGTAATCCGATATGGAAAAGTAACGTCACAACAAAAAACAAACTCAATACTATTAGATATCCTTCAAAAAAAAATTTTGCAGGGAGTGATTGTCCAATGAAAAAATAAATGACACCGGTAATTAGTGTGACAACAAATAATTGCAGGATGAATTTATTCATTTAATAATTTTAATTATTTTTTTCCGATAAAATCTTTTATGAAATACCACAGAGCTGCAAATACTGAAAACAGTGCAAGCACGATTGTGAAAACAGGAAACTTTAATGAGAAATATTGATCGAGTTTAATCCCTCCCCATGTGAGAAGTAAAATAATGGCACCCATTTGCAACCCCATGGAGGAGTAGCGAACGTAGCTATTATCAAGCGGTTTTTTCGGAGAGCTTTTCTGAGGATCGGTCGGCATTTTTGATATCCTTTATAACCGGTCCCATACTACAATTTCCTGTGAAAGAGGCACCCACTTCTACCACAAGTTTACCAGTTTGAATATCTCCATTAATACGTGCTGGTGATTTTAAAAACAGCATTTCCATTACGGTAGTCTTTCCTTTAACAACTCCTGAAATATCAGCATTTTGGCAAAATACATCACCTTCAATTGTTCCAGTACTTCCTACTACTACTTTTGCTTTAGAAGTTACTGAACCACGGATAGTTCCATCGATACGAATATCTCCGTTTGATTTAATTTCACCTTCAATAACAGTACCCGCTCCAATAATATTGATGGAGCCGTTACCTGAGGCATCAGCCGGACGTGAAATAACGCCTTTGTTCTTAAGTTGTTCGAACATGTGATTCAGTTTTTCGATTAGCAAGCTACAAAGTTAACAATTTCTTTAAATTTCTTAATA
>JANPGA010000572.1:0-10108 GCA_031423735.1 Bacteroidota bacterium
TTTGCCGTCCCTTACCAAGGAAAAAAAGGGCCCGTTCGTCTAGGGGTCTAGGACATCTCCCTTTCACGGAGGAAACACGGGTTCGATTCCCGTACGGGCTACACAAGATTAAAGATACTTCGGTATCACATTAAAAGGAAAGAAAATGGCAAATCACAAATCAGCCGAGAAACGTATTCGTTCAAACGACGCAAAACGCGAACGTAACCGTTACCAGGCAAAAACAACTCGTAATCTTTTAAAAGAATTACGTTCAACTAAGGATAAATCTCAGGCTTCTGAATTACTTCCTAAAGTTTCAACTATGTTAGATCGTCTTGCAAAAACAAATGTAATTCATAAAAACAAAGCTGCGAACTTAAAGTCAAGTATTCAACGCCATGTAAATAGCCTTTAATCAGGCAATTACAGGAATATACAAACGTCTTCTCTTCGTCGGGAAGACGTTTTTTATTTTAGTAATCTTAAAATTGCAGCGTTTTTAATTTTCGTTGCCAAAAAATTTTTAATTAATGGATCATCTCAACATAAAAAAATGGGCTGAAGCAGATCGCCCTAGAGAAAAACTAGTAAAATATGGAAAGGAAAGCCTTTCAATTGCTGAACTATTAGCTATTTTATTAAGAACTGGAACTTCAAAAACAACTGCTTTAGATCTTTCACGTCAGGTTTTATCAAATTCTGAAAATGATTTAACTCAATTAGCTCGGTTATCAGTAAGTGATCTTTCTAAAATAAAAGGTTTAGGTCCTGTAAAAGCTATAACCATAGTTGCCGCCTTAGAACTTGGAAGACGAAGACGCGAAGAAGAAACTACTCAAAAATCTCAAATTTCATCCAGTAAGGCCGCTGCAGATATATTACAACCCATCTTAGAAGATTTAGATCATGAAGAGTTTTGGATCATACTATTAAATAAAGCGAATCGTTTAATTGATAAAAAAGTCATTAGTAGTGGTGGTATGAGTGCAACCGTTGTTGATCCAAAAATTATTTTCAGAGTAGCACTTGAAAATCGTGCATGTTCTATCATATTAGGGCATAATCATCCAAGTGGAAATACAAAGCCTAGTGAATCGGACATACAATTGACTAAAAAATTAAAAGAGGCAGGAAAAAATTTAGAAATTAGCGTTCTTGATCATATTATAATTGCAGGGTCTTCTTTTTATAGCTTTGCAGACGAAGGGTTATTATAATAGCTAGATTCGCCATAGTAAAATAAAAAAAACTGAGTTCACTGATGTATGAATGAACAACTGCTGGTTTATAGCGATAAAGGAACACCAAGGTTAAAATTTATCTTTGACTTGATTCTCAAGGATCTTGTTGGATTAGACTATAAATTAACCCATAACAAGGCTGATTTCAGTTTACATATTGGCCCTAAATTGAGTTACTGTGACCAATGTGCTTCTGATGAAGTTTTTTTCTTTGCATCAAGAATATTATTTGAAAAAGGAATTGAAGATCAACAAATCAATGTTTTTGAATGGAAGGGATTTCCTGTTTTTTTGGGTACACATCCCAAGTATCTTATGCCCTTTGATATTTTTGGCGCATCCTTTTATCTTGTGAGCAGATATGAAGAATACCTTCCACATATAAAGGATGATCACAATCGTTTTAGCCCTCAGCAAAGCATTGCTTACCAGAAAGGTTTTTTAAATAAGCCTCTAGTAAATATTTGGTCGGAAGAATTAAAAAAACTTTTGAAGCAGAAATATCCAACACTAAAATTTAGAGAGAATTGTTATAAATTCATTTCTACTTTTGATATTGATAGTGCATATGCATACACTGAAAAGGGTTTTATGAGGCATGTTGGAGCTATTAGTTTGTCACTTTTTACATTGAATTTTCAAAAAATTATAGAAAGATTTAGAGTGCTGCTTGGAATTGATCCAGATCCTTATAATACCTATGAGTGGCAACTTTCTATTCGAAATAAATATCACCTTAAGCAAATTTATTTTTTCTTAGTAGGAGATTATGGTGAATATGATAAAAATATTCCCATTGAAGGTCATAGAAAATTTCAATCATCAATTAAATCAATTGCTGATTATGCTGATGTTGGAGTTCATCCTTCTTATGCAAGCAATAAAAATAAAGATCAATTAAAAAAGGAAATACGACGATTAAGCAAAGTATTAAAAAGAGAAGTCACAAAAAGCAGGCAGCACTTTCTTAAAATTACATTTCCCGATACCTATAGGAATTTGATAGAATTTGATATTGAAGAAGACTATTCATTAGGATATGCTTCTGAAATAGGATTTAGAGCTAGTATCTGCTCTCCTTTTAACTTTTACGACCTTGATCTTGATATAGAAACAAAACTTAAACTCATCCCATTTATGCTTATGGATGGCACTATGAAGGATTACATGCTATTAAGTCCTGAAGAATCTATTAAAAGAGCTAAAGAGTTAGTTGATGAAGTTAAATCAGTAAATGGAACTTTCGTAACACTATGGCATAATCAAAGTGTTAACGATCGTGATGCATGGAAAGGATGGCGTAATGTTTACGAAGCAATTGTTGATTATGCTTGTCAACCGGTAAATTCAATTGAAACAATAAAACCTTGATTGATCATTTAAAAAATATATTAATTCGTTATTCTCCCAATTTTTTTTTGAGGATAGCAAAGTCATGGAAAAAAAATAATCGAAGAAATTATTTAACGAAGAAAAAAAAATCAAATGAAGTAATTACTTTAAATCAACTTATTTCTGAACTTAATTCAATTGGATTGAAATTAGGTGATTCGGTATTAGTTCATAGCAGCATGAGTAAAATTGGATTTCTTGAAGAAGGTCCTTTAACTTTAATTAATGCAATTGAGAAGGTTATTGGAAAAGATGGAAATTTACTTATGCCAAGTTTTCCTGCAGAAGGTAGAAATAAAACGTACTTAGAAAGCCATAAAACATTTGATGTTAAAAATACACAATCAAAGATGGGAGTGATAACCGAATTTTTTCGCTTACAATCGAATGTTAAAAGAAGCCTCCACCCTACTGATTCAATTTGTGCTAGAGGACCACTTGCTTCGTATTTTACAAACACTCATTTTTCACAACCAACACCCTACAATGAATTTTCACCATTTAGGAAACTATGTGATAAAGAAGGGAAAATATTAATGCTAGGAACCACTTTAAACGGAGCATGTTCCAACCTTCATACACTGGAAGATGCTGTAGATTTTAAATATCCAGTATATGATAAAATGGAATATGAAGTTGAAATAATTGATGAAGAAGGTCATCATTTAAAAACAAAAACTAAAGTTCATAATCCAGATTATTCTGCTAAAAGAAATTGTGATTTGTTAAAGCCAATATTCGAAAAAGAAAAAATTCTAATTAATGGAACAATTGGTGAAGCGAAATCAATGCTAATAGATGCAAATGGTTTATTTAAAGTAATGCTAAAATATTACGAGCAATATGGTGTTACAATGTATACTCCCAATGGTGAAAATGGTAAACTGAAAATCACTTCATGAATATCTATATCACATTTGATTACGAATTATATTTTGGTAATACTGGCACTCTTGAGAAATGCATTTTGCATCCCACAGAATTACTATTGAACATGGCAGAAAAAAACGGAATACGTTTAGTTCATTTCGTTGATGCAGGATATTTACTTAAACTTGAAGAGTATAGAAGTAAATTCAGTAACGTTGATAAAGAATATAAATTAATAATAGATCAATTAGAAAAACTATGGAAATCAGGCCATGACATTCAATTGCATATCCATCCGCATTGGGAAGATTGCACCTATATGAACGGGAATTGGAATATGAATGTTTCGCGTTACAAATTAGATGACTGGAGCGACATAAAAATTTCAGAAATAGTATCAAAGTATAAGCGGAAATTAGAAGAAATTACTGGAGAAAACCAAATATATGCATTTAGAGCTGGAGGCTGGTGCATTCAACCATTTCAAAGATTAAAAAACGCATTATTTCTAAATGGTATTAGTTTAGATAGCAGTGTTTTTCCAAATGGAAATTATTCATCCTCGCATTACAATTATGATTTTCGAAATTCACCACAAAAAAGCAAATGGAAATTTAATGATGACCCATTAATTGAAGAGGATAATGGAATATTTACTGAATTACCTATTTCCTCAATTAAGAATTCACCATTATTTTATTGGAAGTTATTTTTACTAGGTCGACTGGATCCTTATAATCACAAACCATTTGGTGATGGCACACCAATTTCTGCTCCAGGACAACGAAAAAAAATGCTTACAAGCACAACTATTAATACCGTATCAGTTGATGGATATAATGCACAATTATTAAACAAAGCCTTTCTTCAACAATCAAATTCTAACAAGGAAGAGATGGTGATAATTGGACATCCAAAATCACTTACTAGATACGGACTCTCTGCGCTTGATAAATTTATTTCTACTCATCGTAAATCAAATACATTTACAACCTTTCGAGAACAAAAAAAATCTTTAACATGATAAAAATTTTATCTCGAAGCGAAATCAATCATGAGCTATGGGATGCATGTATTGAAAAAAGTAAAAACGGGCAAATATTTGGATACACTTGGTATCTGGATTGTTGTTGCCCGGGCTGGAAAGGAATTGTTAAAAATAATTACGAAGCAGTATTTCCAATAGCCTCTAAAAATAAATTCGGGATAAATTATCTTTATCAACCATTCTTTACTAGGCACTTTGGCATTTATTCAACTTCAGAAATTTCAAAGGAAGATATTTTAGAATTCTTAAAAATGATTCCTTCAAATTTTCGATATTGGGATTTTTGTTTGAACAATTTTGTGGAAGAAGTGCCGAAAGGAATTCTTACAACTAAGAAAATATATCAAGAATTAAATCTTAATCAAGATTATTTAGAAATTCGAAAAAGTTATAACGAAAATTTAATTCGAAATTTAAAAAAAGCAGACAAGGAGAACTTTAAGGTCATTGAAAACTATGATCCAGAACTTGTTTTTTCTCAATTTAAAATTCATCAAAAAGAGAAACAATTAGGTTTTGATGAAAATGACTTTAATACTTTAAACAAAATCACTAATTCATTAAAAGAAAGAAATAGCTATAAGTGCTTAGGAATTACAAATTCGGAAGGCACTGCTTTAGCTGGCGCTTTTTTTATGGAAACAAATGATAGAATAGTATATCTGAAAGGATTTACTTCTTCAGAGGGGAAAAAATGTGGCGCCATGCATTTTCTATTCGACTTTTTAATACATGAGCTATCTAACAAAAGAAAAGTTTTAGATTTTGGAGGTTCCAATGTAGAAAGTGTTGCTAGATTTTATAAAGGTTTTGGAGCAAAGGATTGCCTATATTTACATTTGCAATTAAATCGACTGCCATCAATTATAAAATGGTTAAAACGGTGAAAGATATGTCGGAAAAAAAAGTTGTATTATTAACTGGATCTACGGGTGGTTTAGGAAGTCAAATAGCTATTGGATTGTCTAATAAAGATTACCAAATAGCATTGCATTTTCATAATGATAAAACTTTAGCTGAAAATTTAAAAAAGAGTTTAAAAAATCCTGAAATACATCAAATTTTCCAAGCCGATTTAACTGATGCTTCTCAAATTGAAGAATTAATTAAATCAGTAATTATAAAATTTGGAAGATTAGATATAGTCATCAATAATGCAGGGAAATCGTTTAGTGGTATTAGTTGGAAGCAAGATTTATCTGATTGGAATGCTATTATGGCGATCAATGCTACTGCTCCTTTTTTAATAAATAAATATGCTATTCCTCATCTTCGGGAACAAACTTCAGGTAGGATTATCAATATTTCATCCATAGTAGCAAACAGACCATTGGTTGGCACAAGTGCGTATGCAGCATCTAAATCTGCTTTGGAAGGTTTAACTAAAGCACAAGCGATAGAGCTTTCAAGATATGGCATAACATCTAACTGTATTGCTCCAGGATATTTTAATGTAGGAATGATTAAATCCATTGATGCAGAAACTAAGAATGAACTAGTTAAAGAAATCCCATTAGGAAGATTAGGAAAAGCAGAGGAACTTGTTGAATGCATCGTATATTTGTGTAGCGAAAATGCGTCTTATATTACAGGTCAGGTAATACAGCTAAATGGCGGTCTTTATCTTTAATTAAAAAAACATGGTACATATATTAAGTGAATCAAATTCTATAATTAACCAATTCATTGCAGAAATTCGTGATGTTGAAGTTCAAAACGACAGAATGAGATTTAGAAGAAATCTTGAACGAATAGGTGAAATTGCAGCAGTAGAAATTAGCAAAATCATGCCTTATAAAATGAAGGATGTATCAACTCCTTTGGGCATTGCACCAGTACCCGTTTTAGCGGAGCAACCAGTGGTGGCTACCATTTTACGTGCGGGCTTACCTTTACACCAAGGAGTATTAAATTATTTTGATCATGCTGATAATGCTTTTGTTTCTGCTTATCGTAAGCATCATAAAGATGGATCTTTTGAAATTCACCTTGACTATTTAAGTTCTCCATCGCTAGATAATAGAATACTAATTTTAGCAGATCCAATGTTAGCAACAGGATCATCTATTGTTGTAACCTTTAAAGCAATGATGGAAAGAGGTAAACCAAAACACACACATATAGTATCTGCCTTGGCAAGTACACAAGGAGTTGAGTATGTAAAAAAGCACCTTCCTTCAGAAGTAACTTTATGGATTGCAGCAATTGATGACGAACTCACTGCTCAAGGTTATATTGTACCAGGATTAGGGGATGCAGGTGATTTAGCATATGGAATTAAGTTGTAATACTTTAATAATTTAATTTTTCTTGTTAATTCGCTTAACAAAATTAGCTTACAAGTATAATAAACTAAGAAGATGAATGAACTAGGGAAAATTATCCTGGTTATACTTTTAAGCAGTGTAAAATTTGTTGCTGGTCCTGCATTCGTGTATTACGACCAACGCTATGAATTTAGTTTTTTTGAAACAATTTTTTATTGTGTTTTAGGTGGCATGTTAGGAGTGTTTTTTTTTACTTATTTTTCAAGAAAAATAATTTCACTTTGGCAAAGATTTAATCAAAAGGTGAAATTAGCTTTTTCTAAATCTAATACCTTTTCAAATCCAGTCGCTGACGTAAATCAAGATTTAGAAATACATTATGAATACATTGAAAAAAAAGATGTAACAAAAAAAGTATTTACCAAAAGAAATAGAAGTATTGTTAAAATATGGAAAAAATATGGACTTTATGGAATTGCTTTTCTTACACCTGTAATTTTATCAATTCCAATAGGAACAATAATAGCAAATAGTCTTGTTGATAACAGAAAAAAAATAATGCTTTATATGTTTGTATCTTTACTTTTCTGGTCGATCGCGATGTTATCGATTTTTGAAATATTTCATGCAGCAAGTCTTCGTGATTTGCAAAACCAAATTAACAAATGAAAAACATTACACATATTTTTTTTGATCTTGATCATACCCTATGGGATACAGATAAAAATTCGGAAGAAAGTTTGAGTGAACTTTTCCATGAATTAGAATTACAACAAATGGGAATACCTTCTTTTAAAGATTTTCATCTTCAATATAGAAAACATAACCAAAGATTATGGGGTTTGTATGCAGAAAATCAAATAGGAAAAGATGCTGTAAGGCTTCATCGTTTTGTTCATACTTTGCAGGATTTCAATGTTCATGATCAAAATACGGCTTTAAATATGGCAGATAAATTTGTTGAAAGAACACCCTATAAATTAAATTTAATTGATGGGGCAAAAGAAATTCTTAATTATTTACATGGGAGGTATAATTTGTCGATAATTACCAATGGTTTTAGTGAATCACAATACATTAAAATGAATCAATCCGGTTTAACTAATTATTTTGATCATATTTTTATATCTGAAGAAATTGGTATTAACAAACCAGATCCTGCGATCTTTCATTATGCAGCAAAGAAAAGTGGGGCAATAGAAATTAGGCATTGTTTAATGATTGGAGATACCTATCAAACCGATATTTTGGGTGCTATTAATGCTGGAATGCAATCCGTTTTTTTATCTTCAGAGGAGCATTCACAAAAACATACGGATGTAATTACTATAAAATCACTTAATGAACTTATAGGTATTTTATAAAACAATTTGACAAAAAAAATCTCGATAGTTATCGAGATTTTTTTTGAACTAAATATTAAAATTAGTCTTTCTTTTTTACGTCTGAAGAGCCTTCTGATTTAGTAGCATCAGAGTGCCCTTTTGAACAACAAGAAGATTTAGCTTTTTTATCAGAGCAAGAACTTTTAGAAGCTTCTCCACCTTTTTTACAACAAGATTTTTCAGCTTTTTTATCAGTTCCTGATACTTCTGTTTGTGGTTTAGTTGCTGCTTCTGGCTTTGCAGTTTGTGCAGTTGCAATTCCTGCTGAGCAAGCAAATAAGAAGCTAACGATTACAAATATTTTTTTCATGCTTTTTTGTTTTTTATTTAAACGCAAGTTTACGGATAAAATTTTACTCATTTTACGTTTCGGAGATAATTTATGTCATTTCCGTATCATTATTTATCCTCGGCTAAACTTGTTTATTACCTTTGAAGCCGTGACGACAAAAGAAAACATAAAAATTTCCCTACAAGCTATTAGAAGTCAATCATTAAGGACAATTCTAACGGTTTTGATAATTGCTTTTGGGATCATGGCTCTGGTTGGAATTTTAACATCAATTGATGCCATAAAAGCTTCTATTACTAACAGTTTTTCATCGATGGGTTCCAATTCGTTTACTATTCGGAATTCAGGAATGAATATTAGAATGGGAAACAATGTTAAGAGAAGCAAAAAGCACAAGAAAATTACTTACAACGAGGCATTAGCGTATTCGGAGAGGATGAATTTTCCAGGAAAAGTTTCTGTTTCTACAGTTGCTACTCAAGTTGGAACCTTAAAATTTGAATCTGAGAAGTCAAATCCTAACATTTTAGTAATGGGAGCGGATGAAAACTATCTAGATGTTTCAGGATATTTGATTTCTACTGGCAGGAATTTTTCAAAATCTGATTTAGTTCAAGGAAACCATGTCTGTATTTTAGGAAAAGAACTTACCGAAAAGCTTTTCAAAAAAGTTGACCCAATTGATAAGGTAATTAGCGTTGGTAACTCAAAGTATGTTGTAATAGGAACATTAAAGGAAAAAGGTTCGAGTATGGGTTTTGGAGGTGATAAAGTTTGCATTTTGCCATTATCGAATGTAAAACAGTATTATGCTACCGATCAAACTTCATATTCAATAACTGTAAAAGTTGATGCTATTTCAGATATTGAGCCAGCGGTTGGTGAAGCTACAAGTGCGATGAGAAGTGTTAGAAAGGATCAGATTGGGCAAGAAGATTCTTTTGAAATTACAAAAAGTGATGCTTTATCGAGCCTTTTATTTGGACAATTAGTTTATTTGAGGGGAGCTGCGATTGCAATTGGAATTATTACACTTATTGGTGCGGCTATAGGATTAATGAACATTATGTTGGTTTCTGTAACGGAAAGAACACGAGAAATTGGCATCCGAAAATCATTAGGAGCCACAAGAAAAAATATTAGAGATCAATTCATTACAGAGGCAATTGTAATTTGTCAGCTAGGGGGACTTTTAGGAATTATTTTCGGGATACTTATTGGAAATTTACTATCCTTATCGATGAGTGGAACCTTTATTATACCCTGGCTTTGGATGTTTGTGGGTGTTTCGATTTGCTTTGTAGTTGGATTAGCTTCTGGTATTTACCCAGCAATTAAAGCTGCCAAATTAGATCCAATTGAGGCGCTTCGGTACGAATAACCTTAAAAATAATGCTAGTAATTTTTCACTTATTGGTTGGTTTTGTGTTAGATAAATTGCTAAATTTGCAGTCCCTTTCTAAAAAGGGTAATAATTAATCATTTAAAATAACAAGATGACCAAGCAGTATGAAACCGTGCTTATCATGACACCTGTACTCCTATTGGACCAGGTAGATGAAGCGGTTGCAAAGTATCGTAAATTCCTCACCGATAACGGTGCCGTAATTGTTCATGAGAACAATTGGGGA
>JANPGA010000573.1:0-2027 GCA_031423735.1 Bacteroidota bacterium
AAAGGAACTACCTTTACTTTTTCATTGAAGAAAAGTAAGTAAAGAAAAATCCTTATATTTGGTAGACCAAATCCAAATATTGTGAAAAAATTATTTTTAGTATTCCTGCTTTTATCATCATGCTTTCAGGTCTTTTCTCAAGCATCGTTGACAACCACAGTTACAGTTACACCCAGTTGTAATAATAATGGAACTGCCTCTGTTTCTGTTACCGGAGGAACTCCGCCTTATACATATTTATGGTCACAGTATTTCGGGACATTTTCTCCACAATATACTGCTACCGCATCAAATCTGCAACCAGGGCAATATTATTTATTAGTTACCGATGCTGCATCAAATGTTGACTATAATAATATATATATCCCATCACCATTTACCATCTTACAGGAAGTTACCAATGATACTTGTTTAGCTGGTGTTGGAACTTCAATAGTTAATATACATAGCGGTACCGCAGTGTCTCCAATTACATATAATTGGTCGACTGGAGCCACTACCCAAACAATTACTGGATTATTTGCTGGATATTATTCGGTTACAGTTACAGATGGAAATGGATGTTTTGTAGAATCTTTTTCAAATGATACATTAAATGGTGTGGTTAATAATGGAAATGTACATGTTTCAAATGTCTCAGGATATACTGTAAGTATTGCTACCACTAATGCAAATTGTTTAAATGGTACTGCTACTGCAGTTACGTCAGGAGGACAATCACCATATAGTTACAAGTGGTTGACTTCTCCTATTCAAACAGGACCTACTGCAATTGGTTTACCAAGAAATTACGGAATCCTAGTTACAATTGACGCAGCTGGATGTATTGACACTTCTTATTATTTTGTTGGAACGAATTCTAATCTGAATATAAATTTTAGTGTTAAACCAGATACTTGTGGAGCAGGAAATGGTGAGATCACGGCATATGGAATTGCAGGCCAACCTCCATATAGTTATTTGTGGAATACTGGTCAAACAACTCAAAAAATTTCGAATTTAAATGGAGCTGCTTCTTATACATGTATTGTTACTGATGCGAATGGTTGTGATGCGAATCATTACGTTGGAATGTATAGCTATTCGCCAATTCAACTTTTTAATTCAGTAATAAATTCTAGTTGTTCATCAGCAACCGGAAGTATATTATTAAGTGCTACTGGTGGTTCAGGAACGTATAATTACTTATGGAATACTATTCCAACACAGACAACTGCTACAGCTGTAAATCTTAGTCCAGGAAATTATAATGTTATTGTTAATGATCAAAATGGTTGCTCAGCATATGGAAATATTAACATTCCTGATAACTCGAATTTAGCAGTTGCTGTTTCGAAAGTTGATGATATCTGTTCTGCTTCCATTGGAAGTGCAACATTATCGATTACCGGAGGTCAACCGCCATATAGTATTCAATGGAATACGATTCCAATGCAAACAGGAATTACAGCAAATGGATTAAGTTATGGGAATTATAAAGCAACAGTGACAGATTTAAATGGATGTGTTCGTGTAGCAAAAATTACAATTGGAAATTATTCTCCCTTGACTTTAAGCGCTACTGTTTCAAATGCTTCTTGTTATAATATTGCTGATGGAAGCATAAGTGTCTTCGCTAATGGAGGAACGATTCCTTTTATTTATAATTGGAGCAATGCTTCAAACACCTCAACAATTACTAATCTAAGCAAAGGGTACTATTCAATTTACGTTGAAGATGCGAATGGTTGTAAAGCCAATTCAACTATTAATGTTGGATATAATTCAATATTACCATGTGCTTCAGAAATTTCTGGTCAAGTATATGCAGATATGGATATTAATTGTTATAAATCTATCCCTGATTATGGTGTAAACAATGTATGGGTTGAATGTTATCCTAATGGTGGATATCAATTTACAGATCTTAATGGTAATTATGATTTTATTTTAGATAACCCCGGCATTTATAATTTAGATGTTGTAGCACCTTATTGGTTTGATTGGGCTTGTAATTCAAGGCCATTAAGTATTAATTTACCTTTTGG
>JANPGA010000574.1:0-2720 GCA_031423735.1 Bacteroidota bacterium
GCTTTAGCATTCTACAAATCAACCCTTTCTTTAAAAATTGCATCGGAAATAACTCATAATATGTATGAGATCACCTACACACTTCCTGACTCTAAACACACCAAATCGAAACTTCTCAGAATGGATGAACAGCAATCAGAACTATACAAAATTATTAGCGATTTTTTCTAGGGTGTCCCAACGCTGAAAACAGGAAATTCCTTAACTTGGTAACTAAATTTCCAAATCAATCGTAAAATAGTTAGTTTAATATTAATTCTTTACTATAAATACTTCATTTGAAAGGGATTTATTGGTAAAATTTAATATTTTAAAATAGGATAATAAATATTGTATTGTATTTGAAATAAACATCAGCAAAACCATGAAAAAATTAATACTTTTATTATTTTCAATTCTTGTTCCATTTTTCATTCAAGCACAATGTACCACTAACAATGCTACTTCATGTGCTTGTAAAGATGGAACATCAAATTGTGATATTTTACCAGATATAATTGTTGCTCGTCCTCCACTTACTGTTAGTGGAACAAGTGGGAATATTGAATATCCGCAAGTTTGTCCAGGTGGATGTAATGGTAATGACGGTCGTTTAAGAATTTCTGTGTCTAGTCCAAATATCGGTTTCGGACCACTTGAAGTTCGAGCAATAAACACAATTATTTGCGGTACGGATACTTTTGTAAATCCTGCATCTGGCTTTGTTTGTCCTAATGGAGATCCATTAAAACAATTAGTAAATCAACGTGTATATCATAAAAATGGCAATGTAATGACCTATTATGATCGTCCTGCTGGCAGTATGACTTATCATCCCTCTCATGGACATATGCATGTTGATGAGTGGGGTACTTATTCGCTTCGTACATCAACAACAAACCCTGATCCACTTACATGGCCAATCATTGCAAATGGAGCCAAATTAGCTTTCTGTTTAATGGATTATGGTAGCTGCTCAACCTATGCTGGACATTGTGTTGATGCGGCAAATAATACTTTATTAAATGCTAACTTTCCTAATTATGGATTAGGCGGTGGTGCGTATGGATGTTCACCAACAATTCAAGGAATCTCATCGGGATATACAGATATTTATTATCAGCATTTAGATGGGATGTGGATAAATTTACCTCCTGGATTATGTAATGGGCAATATTGGATTGTTGTTCATTTAGATCCACATAATTATTTTTTAGAGAGTAATGAAAACAATAATACCATTGCGGTTCCAATAACTTTAACTCAACAAAGTGGAGTAGCACCTGTAATCACTGCTTCAGGACCAACATCGTTTTGTCAAGGAGGAAGTGTTACGTTAACAGCTTCAGTTGCTTCAAATTATTTATGGTCGAATGGAGCTACTACACAATCAATAATTGTTACACAAGGTGGTAGTTATACAGTAGCTGTAAATACAACTACAACCTGTTCGGGAACATCTGCTGCAACAGTTGTTACAGTTACACCAATTGCAGTTACTGCATCTGGTACACCTACTACAGTTTGTCCTGGTGAGCCTGTTCAATTAACTTCCAGTGCAACCTCTACAGGAGTTGTAAATCAATCTGTAAATTTTACAAATTCTACAGTCTATTCTATTCCTGATAACAATACAACAGGAGTAACTTCAACAATTGTAGTTAGTGGTTTTACTCCAACAACATTAACAACAACTTCTATTGTTTCTGTAAAAATTAATATTACACATACGTATGATGCAGATCTGGTTATATCATTAATATCTCCTTCAGGAAATACAATAAATCTATCGAATAAACGTGGAGGAAGTGGTGATAATTTTGTGAATACTATTTTTAGTGCAAGCGCATCTTCTTCTATCTCAACAGGAGCCGCTCCCTTTACAGGAACTTATTTACCAGAAGCAGCATTTAGTTCTCTAACTGGTAACATGAATGGGAATTGGAAATTAAAAGTTGTTGATGCAGCTAATGCTGATGTCGGAACAATAAATAATTGGACATTAACCTTAAAGCAAACTTTACCAACAACACTTTCTTATGCATGGACATCTAACCCCGTAGGCCTTTCCGTTACAGGTACAACCATAACCGTTAATCCATTGGTGCCAACTTCGTATACTGTAAAGGTAACTGAAAGTACCACAGGTTGTACTGGATCTAAAGCAGTTCCAATTTCAGTTGTAAATACAACACACGTAACAACAAATACACCTAGTGCAATTTGTGTTGGATCAAGTACTACTTTAACCGCAAGTGGAGCTTCGTCTTATGCTTGGAGCCCATCAACTGGGTTGAGTGCTACTACAGGAGCAAGTGTAACTGCAAATCCTTCTGTAACTACTACTTATAAAGTGGTTGGAACAAATGGTGGATGTAAAGATTCAGTTAATGTAACAGTAGTTGTTATTCCAACAATTACTGTTTCGGGCTTCGCTCCTTTAACGGGATCAATAGGCTCAACTGTAGTGATAACTGGAAATAATTTTACTGGAGCTACTGCAGTACTTTTTAATGGAATTTTTTGTTCAACATTTACTGTAAATAGTATTTCTCAAATTACAGCAATTGTTCCATTAGGTGCAACAACTGGATTGGTAACCGTTCAACGTGGAATTTGTAGTGGAGTATCATTAGGTACTTACACTGTTGCAACAAATGTTACTTTAAATTTAAAAATGTTTATCCAAGGATATTACATTGGCTCTGGATTAATGAAACCTGTTTTATTAAATTCAGGAA
>JANPGA010000575.1:0-4706 GCA_031423735.1 Bacteroidota bacterium
CTCGATGACTTTATTTTATCATTAAGAATTGCTGAAAAAGGTTATAGAGTAATGTATGAACCTAAAGCTACAGCTGTTGTAACATCATCATCAAATACAAAAGAAGAACTAAAACGAAAAATTAGAATTTGTGCTGGAGGATGGCAAGCTATGACACGATTAGGAAGTTTAATGAACTTTTTAAATCATCCTTTATTAACGTTTCAATATATATCACATAGAGTTTTAAGATGGTCACTTGCTCCACTTGCGTTATTAGTTATGTTACCAATTAATGTTATTTTAGCACAAGAGGATTCTTTCTATCAATTAATTTTACTATTTCACACTCTATTTTATTTAGCAGGTTTTGCAGGGTGGATATTTGAAAATCGCTCAATTCGAATTAAAGCATTATTCATTCCGTATTACTTCTTAATGATGAACTATGCCGTTTTTGCTGGATTTATTAGATTCTTGAAGGGTAAGCAATCTTCAGCTTGGGAAAGATCAGAAAGAAAATCTACTACAATCTTAGAATTAAAAAAAGCGGCATAAAGTAAGATATTAACAAAAAAGATTACATTCTAAATCAAAAAGCGCTTAATTGCATATTATAAATAATAATTATGAATACCTTCAAAGCAAAAAAGAACTTAATTCATCTACTTGCTTTTTCACTTCTTTTAATGATAAGTGCTTGTGTTAAAGAAATTGATCCTTACACTCCACCAGATCCAAACACTCCAGTTGAAAATATCAACGACCTTGTTGTTCCTTCATCTTTTAAATATGAGTTGAATAAAAATGTTCAGGTAAATTTAAAGCTATTATCCAATACAAATTCACCAATTAATGGTGTAAAAATTAGATTTATGGATAATTCACCTGAGAAAAATGGTCAAGTTTTCTTTACTGCTATATCTGATAATAATGGTAATATTAATTCCATAATAAAATTGCCAAGTAAGCTAACCAAATTAGTAATTAATACTAGCTTTATTGGATTAGTAAATAATGCAATTATGAATGTAACAGGGCCTTCAGGAATAATGATTCTTGGAGGAAGTAATCCACAACATGTTGATGTAGTGGCACCATTAAGAATAAGCAATCCGAGCTCATCGCAAAGATCTCAGGCTGTACCAACAAAAAATTATTTAGGAACTTGGGATAATGATGGCGTTCCAAATTATTTAGAAAGCACAAGGGATAATATTAGCTCAGCATTTTTAACGCGGATTAACAACTCAGTTCCCGAGTATGAATCAGTTCCAAGCAACCATCCTGAATATATTGCTAGTGGAACTCAATCTACCATAAACTTAAATCAAACAGCACAAATTTGGATGACATTTGTTCATGAAGGAGCAGGATATAAAAATACTATTGGTTATTACATTTATAACAAGAATAATCCACCTTCATCAACAAACGACATTAGCAAATTAAATATAGTATTTCCAAATTTGAGTTACCTAAATAGTGGTGGTGGATTAGTATCAGGTGATAAAGTATATATTGGAACTTTTGGAGCAGATACTACAATAGGGTTTGTTCTATTGTCTAATGCATATAGCTCATCAAATAAAACAGTTGGAAATGGATACTATCAATATTATTCCAATAACGATTTAAATCCAGAATCCAATTCATCAAATAGAGCACATAATGTTTTATTATGGGATTCAATTGAACAAAAAATGGTAATTGCATTTGAAGATTTAAACAGAGAAGGTTGGTGTGATAATGATTTCAATGATGCAATTTTTTATGTTACATCTAATCCTGCCAATGCAATTAACAATAATGGAAATACTACAGGAAATGGAACAGATACTGATGGAGATGGTGTAGTAGATACAGATGACGAATATCCTAACGATGCAAATTTAGCATACAATAGTTATTATCCTTCTAACAATAAATTTGGACATCTTGCTTTCGAAGATTTATGGCCAACAAGAGGAGATTTTGATTTTAACGATTTAATAGTTGGATATAAATTTAACTCAGTTAAGAATGCAAGTAATTTAATAGCAGAAGTTGATGCAGAAATTTATGTGAAAGCTGTTGGTGGTTCTTATCAAAATGGCTTTGGTTTTGAGTTACCAATTCCTCCATCATTTATTCAAAGTGTAACTGGAACTAGCTTAAAAGAAAACTACATCGCTTTAAATGGAAATGGAACTGAATCAGGACAACATAATTCTGTAATTATTGCGTTTGATAATGCTTTAAATTTAACAAAGCGACCACAAGGCTATTATGTAAATACTCAAATTGGTTCACCAGTAGTAACAACTGACACGTTACATATTAAAATAACATTTGTAACCGCTTTATCTCCTTCGTCGCTTGGTGATTCTCCATTTAACCCTTTTATGATATCAAATTTACGAAGAGGGTATGAAATACATTTGGTAGATAAAACTCCAACTGATAAAGCAGATATGTTATTATTTAACACATTTAGCGATCGTAGTAATGCTGCGTTAGGAAGATATTACAAATCAGATAAAAATTTACCTTGGGCATTGAATATTCCTGATGCATTTCCAATAGTGGTAGAGAAAAGTCAAATTACATCTGCCTATACAAAATTCCAAAGTTGGGCAGTATCCAATGGCGAACTATATCAAGATTGGTATGAAGACAAACCTGGCTACAGAAACACTAGTATAATTCTAATAAGGTAAATGTTAGCACGCACTTTTCATTCTCAAATTGCTTTTAAAAGATATATTCTTTTCGTCCTTCTATTCGCATTTAACTCAGCAATCGCACAACATAAATATGAAATTGATACAATAATTAATTTAGTAGATGCGGAATTTAAACCCTATACTAGTTTAGAGCCAGGTGATACCATTTTTTTAAAGCCAGGAATTAGAAAATTATTAATTCTTAGAAATATTCATGGCAACATTGAGCATCCAATTACAATAATAAATTTGGATGGATTAGTTGAATTTAATAGCAATCATTATTTCGGAATTTCCATTAGACATTGCTCCTTTATTCATTTAAGTGGAGAAGGCAATCCAAAATTAAAATATGGAATAGCCATTTATAATATTCAAGGAACTGCATTAGGGGTTGGCGACTACAGCACAGATTTTGAAATAAATAATATAGAAATCGGAAATTCTTTATACTCAGGAATAACTGCTAAAACAGAACCTGATTGCGATTTTAATCGAAACAATTTTGTTCAAAAAAACACTGTAATTCATGATTGCTATATCCATAATAGTGGTACTGAATCTATGTATATTGGTAGTTCATTTTATAATGGTCAAACTTTAACTTGCAATGGGAAACAGAAAATTGTATTGCCAGCCCTCTTAAGTAATGTTAAAATTTACAATAACATCATCGAGTATTCAGGTTGGGATGGCATTCAAGTTAGTTCAGCTATCAATACTCAAATTTATAATAACAAAATTTATTATGATAGTCAGAAGCAAGTTGATTGGCAAATGACAGGAATTATCCTCGGTGAAGGTTCTACAGGGTCAATTTACAATAATTTAATTAAAGATGGTGAAGGAGCTGGAATATTAACAAATGGGTTAGGAGATATTAAAATCTACAATAACATTATCCTAAATCCAGGAAAAGAAAATCAGAAACCAAGTTCGAATTATGGAATTTATATTGATGATAAATCGAGCTTTCCTCAAATGTATTTTTTAGTTTACAATAATTTAATATTAAATCCAAGAAAAGAAGGAATTCGAATATTAAACAACTTAAGTAGTTGTAAAAATTTAATTGCCAATAATATTATAATAAAAACTGGTTTAATAGGGAGCGGACAAACTAATGATGAAGATTATATAATTTCTATTGGCAATCCAATAATTCAAAAGTCAAATTTTTTAACAGGAAGTATGGATCAATTATTTTTTGAAGATATTGATCATGATAATTTTAAAGTCAGATCTATATCACCAGTGATTGATGCAGGGTCAAAAATTTCAGATTCAGATTTTTTAAAAGATTGTTATAATCAACAGCGTGAACAAGGTAATGGAATTGATATTGGACCCTCGGAATCATCGTACTCAAAATCTATAAGTTACTTAGATAGTACTGCTTTAATTTCTGATATTGCTTTTCCAAATCCTATTCAAGAAGAAAAATATTTTACTATTGAATTTAGCAATGATCTTCCTGCAAATATTGAATTTAATTTAGTTAACCAACAAGGTGCTTTAAAAAAAGTATTAGGAACTGAATATTTTGTAAATGGAAATCATCTAATAAGTTTCGAATCTAAAGAATTAGAAACGGGTTTAAATTTAATCCAAATCTCAAAAGCAAGAAAAAGTAATTTACTAAGAGTAGTAAAAACAGATACAAACAACTAATTATTAAGGCAACGCCTTAATAATATCAATAAAACTTCTTGATTTTAAAGCTGCTCCTCCAATTAAGCCACCATCAACATCAGGTAAAGCAAAAAGTTCTTTAGCGTTTTTGTCATTACAACTACCTCCATATAAAATCGTTGTTTGATCAGCAACAGAAGTATCATACTTTTCAGCAACTAACTTACGAATAAATGCATGCATCTCTTGAGCTTGGTCGGGCGAAGCTGTAAGTCCAGTTCCAATCGCCCAAACTGGCTCGTATGCAATTACACAATTTTTTATATCCTCAATCGATAGTTCAAACAATCCATTTGTCAATTGTTGTTTAACGATCTCAAAATAATTTCC
>JANPGA010000576.1:0-5323 GCA_031423735.1 Bacteroidota bacterium
CACGGTGCGCTCAAGCTGGTTTCCATCTACCCCTAGCTTTGTTGCCAAATCCATCAGGTACTTGTACTTCCCTTACTTTTAATGATACTACACACCGCAATCCTCCAACTTGTGTAGGTAATACCTGTACATGGTTACCATTATCCTCTATTGAGGGAAAGATAGCAGTACATTGTCCGGGTTGTAAGGCGCCTGGAATTGTTGCAGAGAATTACAAAATTCGAAGAATATCATTTGGATTACAAGACAGTAATAATAATGATTTGGCAGACACCAGCAAAACCGTTATTGATCCGAACTCTGCTTGGTATCAGCAATATCAAGAACATTTAAGACAACAATATTCTACTGTTGGCGATCATGTAGAAGATTTATTAATTGCACGTTTTCAAGATGGTGAAATAGATTCAGGGTATACTTATGCACAAATGATGCAAGCAAATGTAAGTGCCAGATTAAATGAATTGCAATTGTTACGAAATATACCCTATGGCTTAAATGTAATGAAGTTGTTACCATAATCATTCAACTTCTATATTGACACTCTTGTACAAGTAAATGATACCAATTGTATAGACTGCAATCATTTTGAAAGTACGAGTAGATTCTGGCGAACACAGTTAAAAATTAATGTGAAAGGTCAAGATATATTCACCTATTTTTTAGATACTTCAATAACCGCGAATAAATATTTATTTAGTTTTGAATCACGTGACAGTTCTGGGTTTTCGGTTGGGAATTTACACAAAAATTTATCAGGTACAGTAAGAGATACACTATTCCCTTTTAATGGATTTTATCCAACACAACGTTACCGCCTTCAAGTAAATTATAATGTGACAGGCAATTTTTTTGGTGTTTATCCTGCATTTAATTTCAGTGATGTGGCTAAAAATTCAGATATAAGTAATACGATGTGGCTTAGTGGCAAGAAGCAAAATCTTGATGCTGATTTATTGTTGCATCAAATGCCAAATACAATTTCAGCATTAGATAGTAATCAATACACAATTGACCCAACTGATTCATTAAACATGCTAGTAGATTCAAGTTTCGTAAATAAGTTTCGCTTTTATTGTGAAACTTTTGGTGGAACACATGTTTTTATCTCACAATTAGTTAGTGATAATACAAGCATATCTAAATTCGAAGGAGGGGACTGCAAAAAATTATTAAATGTAAATTTTGCAACGTATACCGCAAGCAATTTTAAAGATGTTTTCCCTTATGAATATCGTCCACCGTCGCTATTTGCAAAGTATTATGAGATTACCATCCCTGAGGGATACTCAATTGAATCGGCTAAGGCAAATGTTAGATTAAGAATTCCACGAACTTCTAATGCAACAAATACTGTGGCATCTATTGCTTTAGATACATCAATATTTAAATTTTTAAGCGTAAACCCAAGTGCCCCTTTAGACACACATTACTCTTTAGTAGATAGCGTTTTACCAACAATGACTTGTATGGATGAATCTTTCAACCTGCAAACACTAGGCACAGATTCTACACCATATCTTGGTAGTGGTGAAGCTGGAAGGTTTCTATCTATTTATTTAAAGCCTAACAATTGCTTAGCTCCAACATTTAATCCAAAAAATGATACAACTTATTATTTTTATGACATTGCAAAATATCAATGTTTACCAGCCTCCAATGTTAAAATAATACCACCATATACTTCTAGTTATATTGATGAAATAACGAAAATTCCGTTATCGAATTCTGCGATTGTAAATCTCAAATCTACTTTGCCAGGTGATACAGCAATAGCATTTTCTAATAAACTTTGTTTCCCTATAAAGATTGAAAATATAGATTCATTAGCAGATGCACCCAATGTTTTTATTCAAGTTCCTACATATATCAATTGGTTAAATAATTGGTCATTTACTACAAATGGACTACATGATTCGATTGTCAATAACATTTTGCATGTAAGTAATTTATTAATTGCGCAAACAAAGATTTCAGGAAATCTTTGTGCGAATTTTATTTCCTGTCCTGATACTAACCCAGGTTCATCAGATATTGTTCTAAAATATGGCTGGAATTGCACGTCATTTCCTATAAGTGATTCCTTATTAAATCAATCTTGTTTTATTGATTCAATTACATTACATGTAAAAAAATCAATTGTTCAAGTGGAGTCAAATGGAAAAAATGCCTTTCAATTAAGGTATTCACTTTGCAGTCCAATCGAATTAGATGCAACCTTCAAATCGTCTGGAAATGGCGTTGCGTATCCTTATGAGTTACATGTAGATTCATTAGTTGGACTTTCCATTGATTCGGTATTTATTCGTACCTGTTTAACTTCTAATCCTGTTGTGAAATTAAATCGAATTCCTCAAACCAATAAGTGGATAATTGATTCACTTAATCTTGCTGATATTAAGTTAAAGGATACAATTTTTCACAACGGAGCTTGCATTCAAACTTCTGTTTATTGTACAACTTTATGTGCTTTTACTGGGGATTCATTACCAAATATAACTCTACTAAGTAAATCATATTGCAATGATCTTTTGTCAACAAATGCTATTTTTAATAATAATTATCCTTTAGTTTGGGATAGCACTAGTAAATGTGGCTATTGCTTTACTATCGATAAATCAATTTCGAGTGATCCTGTGTATGCAGGAGATACAGTAACATATACCATCATAGCCTGTTCGAAAGGAAATTTGCCACGCTTACTTACTATGAAAGAAATATTGCCATTTGATTTCACACCAATTGGAAGTATACCAATAACTATTACGTTAAGGCCATTGCAATGTGATACCTTTACCTTACGGGGCTACTTTAATACCGCGGGACCAGCAACTGATAGCGCGGGACATATTAACAGAGTAAAATTGCAAGAATCGTTTGGTTATGTTTGGGTGCAGGATAGTGTTGGGGTGCAAGTAATTGATGATTGTATAAATAATACCGATTTTGTTTTCTCAAATAATGATTCTACTACCAATGGGTATAACAGTGATTATTCAGGAGCCACCATTTATGTAGCAGGAATTTTTACTGTAAATAGTAACATGATATTTAACAATTGTACAATTAATATGGCAGCAGGTGCTCAAATTATTGTTGCCGATGGTATTCAATTAAACTTAGCGCAAACCACAATACAAGGATGTAGGTTTATGTGGAGAGGCATTACCATGAAATATGATTCCCGTATAAGTTTATCGGAGCAGAGTATTCTTAGAGATGCTAATGAAGGAATTTCGGTTGGACTTAAATCATCTTTAAATGTTGAAAATTCGTATTTTGAAGATTGTGTAAGAGGCATAATCTGTCCTACCATAAAAAATGTTGCTATGAATCATTGTTCAATATCAGTTATTGGGACAAAGTTCGCTATGGTAGCAACAAACTTTAAACTTGATTATAACAAACAACCTGGTCACGGTAAAACACCTTATTGTGGTATCGAATTGCAAAATACACAGGCAACCATTGGGGGTGATGTTAAAAACATATTCGACCATCTAAACAATGGTATTGTTAGTAATAAGTCGTTGGTGGAAGTTGTAAATGCTGAATTTAAGAATATACAAATCGACACTTCCCAATATTACCTTTCAAAATACATTAAACCTCAAGGATTTGCGATAGTTGGAATGGGCGATTTAACATTAAGAAGGGCAAATTATCTTACGGTTTCCGATATTAATTATCCATTAACAATTGATTCAAGTAATGGTGGTATCTTTACTTATTATAGTACCTTAGATGCCAGATATATGAATATAGATCATGTAAAATATGGTATTCAAAGTAGTTATTGTAGCGATGGGCTATTTACCAATGTATTAAGTAGTTTTATCACTGCTAGCAAATTTGGAATTCGTTGGTATTACAATGGAGGCTCAAGTGGTATGTTGGCACGCGAAAATACAATTAACATACAAGGCGATACCTTGGGTGTTGGAATTAGTATTTATGAAAATAGTTATAGCAAAACTACCAACTATGAAATATCACAATACAATACATTAAACATTCACAATGCAAGATTTGGAGTACGTATGAACATTGCTCATAATGCAAGAGTTTACAACAATTATATCAATTTAATTGAAGATGCAGGAACAACCCCAAATATGACTGCAATTGCTTTGTCTGCGTGTGATTCATCGGTAATCAATTCAAACACTATCCAAGGGCATAAATCTACTTCTGGCAATCGAATAGGTATTTTTAGCAACCAAAGTTTTTTTACTAACGTTTCTTGCAATAGAATTGATAGTACAGGAATTGGTTTCTTTTTTGGAGGGCAACTAGGAAAATCCGATTTTAAAGGGAATGTAATGAATGATCTATTTACGGGAGTGTATTTAAATAGTGTTGCAGTTATTGACACTCAAAAACATTCCGGAAACCAATGGCAAGGAAGCTATAATTCAAGGTATGGTGCAGTGAATTTTAATGATTCATCTCTTCAAAAGTTAAAGTTATCTCTATTCATCTACCAACCTAATTCGTATTTATTGCCAAATCTCCCAAACGGATCAGGTTTATTGCCTTATGGAAAAAGGAAAAATATAGGTTGGTTTAAACAAGATCTTCTTGGACCTACATATTATTGTCCAAATAGTGCAGACCCCAATATGATTGATCCAACACTGCCTATTGGACTAGCGGATCTAATAGCATCGGATAGCACACTTACTTCTGATTTTATTAGTGAATCAAAAGTAACTGCAAGGCAATATTTATATTTGGAGCTTTTGGCCCATCCTGATTTATTAAATAACAGTAGCTTATACCAAACATTTATGGATGAAAATAAGGCTATTGAATATCTTAATAAAGCAAATGATGAATTAGCAAGTAGTGCTGATTGGGATTCATTAACTTTTGCAAGCCTAGTAAATTCCGATTCCCTTATCAACATGCTCAAAGATAGTATTGGGCATATCGACGAATTGTTGAGAATTGATACTTTAACAAATTATGAACCTCAACGTGAAATAATTCTTACATTGTTAAATAGTATAATTGATACTAAATCAATTCTTGTTATACAACATTATACATCCAATGAGCAAAATTTATCAAATGCAGATTCATTAAATAACAATGTTGTAGCGAATGAAATTCCGTTATATAATGAACGATTTATGAATGAAGTAGAAAACAACTTCGAGCACTATGGCGACTCAGTTTTAACTGGCTATTATGCATCAATTCTAGATATCGCAACCCAATGCCCCTACAAGGGTGGTAGAGCTGTATTTAAAGCACGTTTTTATGTGCATTTATTTAACGATAGTATTGTTTATTTTGATGATGAAGTTTGCTTAAGCCA
>JANPGA010000577.1:0-7894 GCA_031423735.1 Bacteroidota bacterium
AATGATAACGAGCAGACTCAATATGGGCTTGTAAAATTTCTTGAGCACTCCATTCAGAGGTTCCCCAATATAAAATTTTACCTTGCTGAATTAAGGTATTCATTGCTTGTACTGTCTCTAAAATTGGAGTTTGTTTATCCGGACGATGACAGAAATACAAATCAATATAATCAACTTGTAAACGCTTCATCGCAGCTTCGCAACCTTCAATAATATGTTTTCTGCTTAATCCACGTTGGTTGGGTTTATTATCTTCAAAACCGAAAAATACTTTACTGGAAACCATGTATGAACTTCGCTGCCAATTAAATTTCTTTAAAGCAGCTCCCATTACTAGTTCGCTTTTCCCACGAGCATAGATTTCTGCATTATCGAAAAAATTAACTCCAGCATCATATGCTGTTGCCATTAGTTTTTCAGCAACACTGTCTTCTATCTGTTTGCCAAATGTGAGCCAAGATCCTAATGATAAAGCACTAATTTGAATTCCTGTATTCCCTAGTTTACGATATTCCATAAGTATTATGTTGAAAGTTTAAAACAATATTCAACAAAGATAGTTTACCTTTAATAAGAATCTGCAATAATAATTAATAATAAAAAGTTACTATTCTATTTCAATTTGGTATTTATCCAACAATCCAACTACTCCAGAAACCGAAAATTTTGCCTTTTTTAATCTATTAATTTCCGGATTGATAGAATAGTGGAAAGAAGAACGAAAATCAGCTTTTTCTAAAATTGAATTTTCAAAGATCGCTCCTGAAAAATCACAATTATCAAATATTGCTCCTGTTAAATCAACATTTGTAAAATCTACTTCATGTAAAGAGCAATTTTTAATACTAATATTTTTCAATTTATGTTTATAAAAAGAGGATAGGTTTAAAACACAATCTTCAAATGTTATAGTAAAAAGAAATTCATTACAATTTTCGAAATGACATCCTAATAATTTACATTTTTTAAAATGTACTTCTCTAAAACTAGTATTGGATAATTTAGCAAGACTTAAATTGCAATCAATAAATTCACATTGAGAAAAATTTCGATGGGATAAATCACAACTTGAAAAATCACAATTTATAAATTTACAATTTTCATAATCGCCGGGATCTAGGTTGGAAATGTCAATTTTATCGAAAAGTTGATCGTCAATAATTTTTTTACTCATAAGTTCTTAGATGCTATTTTTGATAATGGCTTTACAAATATCCTATTTATAGTTTATCCATAGCATCTATTAAGAAATTATTTAATGAATCATACCTCCATTGTTTATGCTAATAAATTTCATTAGTGATCTTTTAGCAAGAGGCAACAATGTTTCTTCTATTGGAAGGATCAATTCTGTTTCAATAGCATAGGTAGCAGGATTTGGTAAATTCCGGTTGAAAAGAATAAGTTCATGCTTAATATTTTCATAAGTATTACCTAATGTTTTTTCGAATGATGTTAAATAGTGTAAACTAATTGCTCGATATCTTTCATCCGGACCTTCAAAAATGGTTAATTGATATTCATAAACACGTGTTTCACAATCTTTCCCACTTTTTAGTAACATATATCCCGCGTCATAATGTATTGGCATAATGCCAATTGGAATAATATTTATACGTGATTCAATGATGTCGTAAATCTTTTTGCCTTCTGCCAAATAGTGTTGAAACTGAGGAATGCTAAATTCAATGATCGACTCAATTTCTTTCATTAAGCTGTCATCCTGACTCAGTTTCTCATAAACTAATTTAAATTGAGTGAAATCTGCCTGACTTAATTTATCAGGGAAACTTTCAAATAGATTTTTTTTCTGATCCCGTAAAGCAACTAAATTCCTGTAATGCTGAACCAACTCTCCAAAAGCCGGATATAATTTTGTCTCCGTAAAACGCTCACTCACATGTTGCAAATAAGCTAGTAAAAGATACCTTTTATACTCGAAGTCGATATGATTTTCAGTTAACCAATTTTCGTTTAATCTTTCCATAATGGGAGAACGTTTTTAATTCGATTTTATTCAAAAAGGGATATCTCAATTATAGCATATTTTAGGGTAATTGTTTTAACATATTTCTGTTGAATATTACATTTTAAAAGCAATTTTCGTTAGTAAAGGCTTACTAATTTAGACAAATTATTTAAATAACTTGTATGAAACGTATCCTAATAGTAGCTCCAATGCTTGCAATTTTCATTGTTTCCTGTGTTTCTCCACGGATGTACGATGAACTTAAGGCCAAAAAGGAAGAGTGTGATAAGCAAAATGAAGAATTAAAAGCTAAAAATCTTGCATTAACAACTCGTGATATCGAATTAGCTGCTTCGGTTGAAGATCTTCAATCTCAAGTTAAGTCGCTTACCGCAGATACTGCAAGGATGGGAGTGGAATTAAGAGAATTACAGTCAAAATATACTTCATTAAACGATACATACCAAGGATTATTAAAAGATGGACCAAATTCAGCATCAAATTCAGAAGCCACAAAGAAGTTAATACGTGATTTGCAAAAAACACAAGAAAATCTTCAAAAGAGAGAAGATGAACTCCGATTAAAAGAGGCAGCCTTGAAAACGAAAAAGGAATCATTGGATGCCATGAGTGCCGAGCTTCAAAAAAAAAATAAGCGTTTAGCTGAATTAGAACAAATTTTGGCAAGTAAAGACTCATCAGTTAAGGCCCTAAAAAACACGGTTTCGAATGCTTTAATCGGCTTTAAAGACAAAGGACTTACCGTTGAAATGAAAAACGGGAAAGTATATGTGATGTTGGAGGAACGATTATTATTCGCTACAGGAAGTATAATTGTCGATCCAAAAGGAGTTGATGCTTTGAAGGAACTTGGAAAGGTTTTAGAAAAAAATCAAGATATAAATGTTTTAATTGAAGGGCATACTGATAACGTTCCAATGCGTGGCGCTGGAGATATTAAAGATAATTGGGATCTTAGTGCAATGCGTGCTACTTCCGTTGTGAAAATATTATTGTCAAATCCTAAAGTTGTTCCTTCACACCTTACTGCCGCGGGCAGAAGTGAATTCGCACCAATTGATAAATCAAATTCAGTTGATGGAAGAAAAAAGAATCGACGCATAGAGGTAATTCTAACACCAAAGTTGGATGAAATCTTTAAAGTGTTAGAAACAAATTAATTTTTAAAAAATGAATAATTGTTTTAACAAGGTTTGTAATTATAGTTTCCATTTTCGGATGCTTGTATTATTTATCTTGCTATCAACTTCGTTTATAAACGCTCAGGATGTTAGTCTAAAATTTGGAACAGCATATCGCGATTATAGAAATTATTTATTTTATTTTGAAGATGGAGTTTCATTACAAATTGAATCTCAACCGGTTTTTTCTTTTACAAGTAAAGGAAATTTGTTAGGCTATGTAAATAATGCCAATAATTTAATTGCATATTATGATCGTGTAAAAACTGATTTAGGTGACGCGTCCAATACAGCATTTTATTTAAGTAATCACTTGTTAATTTATAAACGGGATGGCGTTCTAGGCGTTTTCGATAAAGGAAATGTAGTTCGTCTTTCTTATTTTCTTCGCGACTACCAGATGAATGATGAACTAATAGTATTTCGTGATCAGAATATCGATTTGTTGAAAATGTATTATAAGGGAAAAATTCAAGAACTTGAATATACTTTAATCGGGGCTTTGGGACCTTATAAGGTTGGAAGAAATACTGTAGCCTTTGTAAATAGTTCAGGCTATTTTAAAATATTTCATGATGGTCAAATTTATGAAATAGATAATATTGCTCCAATAAAATTTGAAGCTGGCAAAAACATTGTAGGATTTGTTAATGGATTACAACAATCATTAAATGTTTTTTATGATACTAAAATACTAACATTAGAACAATTTAAACCAATTTCATTTCAGGTTGGAGACGATGTAATGGCTTATGTTTCAGATGAAGGGTTCTTTAAAATATTTTCAGGAGGAAAGTTAGTTAAGGCCGAATCATATGCTCCGGAATTTTATATGGTTCGTGACTCTTCTGTTTTATTTTTTACTGAAAATAAATTACAATTACTACAAAATGGGATTCGATACGAGCTTGATAATTTTAAGCCTTTGAATTACAAAATGAGTGAAAATTGCGTAGCTTGGCAGGATAATGCTAAGAGATTGCATTTCTTCTCCAATGGACAATCAAAAACAATAACCTCTGAACTATTTTCAAGTTATGAAATAAACGGTGACATACTTCGCTATCAATTAGAAGATGGAACATCACATATTTATTATAAAGGAAAGACTTATTAAAATGAACCAAAAAAATATTGAGAAAATAGTCCAACAAAGATTATTTATGTTCCAGAGGATTCTTATCATTACTTTATTTTTATCTCAAATAAATATTGCATCAGCACAAAATATATTTATTCCTTTAAGCAATGCAGTTGAAGGATTATATGAGCCTTACATCAATACTGTAGGATCAGAAATTCATACTTCAGGAAGACCGTTGTTATTAAAGGATGTACAAACAACTACTCCATTTGATAGTTTAAATGCCTCCATAGTAAAAGATAATAAATTTACTAGAACATTAGTAGGAAGGAAAATATTTAAAGAGCACCTGTTGAATATTGAAGAGGATGATGTTAAAATTTATCTTGATCCAGTATTAGAGTTTTCGGGAGGTAGAGATCAAGAATACAATAAAAGTTTTTCTACAAATACACGTGGATTATGGATTAGTGGATCAGTTGGAAAAAGGTTTTCATTCAATACCACTTTTTATGAAAATCAATCAAGTTTCCCGCATTATTTAGATAGTATTGTTAGACGAACAAGAATAGTTCCAGGTCAAGGTAGAGTGAAAAATTTTGATCAATCTTTTGATTATGCTGCAGCAACAGGTACAATAAGTTATCAATTAAATAAACATTTTACATTTCAAGTTGGACATGATAAAGTATTTATAGGCGATGGTTATCGTTCTTTATTATTGTCTGATAATGCTTTTAATTATCCATTTGTTAAAATTGTTACAGATATATGGAAGATTCGATATACTAATGTATTTGCTGAACTTAGAGATCTTGAATTGAAAGCAATTAATGATAATGATCCTTTCCGAAAAAAATATGCATCCTTTCATTATCTCGATGTTAATCTTGGCAAACGAGCAACGGTAGGGATATTTGAAGCGGTTATTTGGCACGCAGATTCCACAGGTTCACGTGGTTTTGATTTTGGCTATATGAATCCATTAATTTTTTTCCGTCCTGTTGAATTTTCTATTGGATCACCTGATAATGTATTATTAGGAATCAATTGGAAATACAAATTAAGTAGTAAAGTAAATTTATATGGACAAATAATGCTTGATGAGTTCTTACTTAAAGAAGTAAAATCAGGAAATGGCTGGTGGGCAAATAAACAAGGGATTCAGGCAGGATTTAAATCGTATAATACATTTGGTGTAAAAAATCTTAAATTACAAGGTGAAGTAAATTTTGTAAGACCTTACACCTATCAACACCGAGAAGCAATAGGAAACTACGGACATTATCGTCAAGCTTTAGCTCATCCTTTAGGAGCAAACTTTATTGAAGCTATTGGATTTGTAAATTATACTTGGAAAAATTTCGACATCTCAGCTCGATTGAGTTTTGCTGAAGTAGGTTATGATACTGCTGGATTAAATATGGGTCAAAATATATACTTGTCTTATGAAACCCATTACAAAGAGTATGATAATAAAGTTGGTCAGGGAGATAAGCATCAAATAATATGGGCTGATTTTACAATTCATTATTTAATAAATCCTGTAACACGATTAAGTTTATTTGCCGAGGTATCATTGCGTGATGATAAAAACCCTTACGATTCAAAAAGTACAATGATTGTTCAAGGTGGAATTCGTACACGTTTGTTTAATCGCTATTACGATTTTTAGTTAAGCCTACTGGAGCTTAATCAATAACTCTTCAACAATCTTTGGAAGATAAGCGTGTTCTAATTCATGTATCTTTTTGGCTATTTGCTGAGGAGTGTCATCACTTTCAACTGATGTAGTTGTTTGGAAAATTATATCTCCTTCATCATAGTGTCCATTCACATAATGGATAGTTATTCCCGTTTCTTTTTCACCTGACTCAATAACTGCCTCGTGAACTTTTATTCCATACATACCCTTGCCTCCAAATTTTGGTAACAATGCTGGATGTAAATTAATCATTCGACCAGGAAAAGCATTGATGATTTCAAGAGGCATTAGCTTGAGATAACCTGCAAGAACTATGAAATCAATTTTATGTTGTTGCAACATTTCTAGAATTGCTAGTGGATTTTTTAAAACGGATGTCGATAAGTAAATAGCATCAATTTTATAGTTAGTAGCAATTTCAAAAACGCCAGCTTCTTTACGATCACAAAGTATCAAACTTACTTTAGCTGTTGAATGTAAATTAAAATATTTAATAAGGTTTTCTGCATTACTTCCTTTTCCAGAAGCGAAGATGGCAATATGAAGCATTCTGCGAAGCAACCAAAAATGTATATACGAACAAAGAATAGTTGAAGAAAATTTATTTAATATTAATTTATAAGTGCACAAACTATCACTCTTATGTTGCATTCTCACATTCAGATTCCTCTAATAGCTTCCACTTTATTGTATACCCTCTTTAACGCTTTCAACTTTTTCACCCAATATTATTGAACCCGAATTCTTAATTAGACCCTAGTTCAAAAAGGGCGATCTTCATGTACATGAGGGTTCTGTGAATGCTGTTTTTACGATTCTTTAAAATTCATATAGTACTCATTTAACTGTATGAACATTTGCCTTGCATAAACGCAAAAAAAATCAAACATGAAAAAGTTAATGTTAGTAATTGCACTTGCTGGACTAGCAGTTGCACAAGTAAACGCTCAAACTGATCAAGCTAAAACAGCTGCACCTGCAAAAAAGGAAGCATCTAAACCAGCTAATCATAAATCAGCTAAAGCATCTCATCAACTTAAAAAAGAAGAAAAAGAAGTAACAAACACTGCAAAGCCAAGTGCTGCACCAGCTAAAGTTGCACCAGCTCCAGTTAAGGCAGCAGCTACTTCAAAGTAATTTTAGGTGGTATAGTAAACAAGGGAAATGGTAGTTTTTCCTTGTTTACTATACTTAGTTTTTAATGGGATTTTATCTTAATTTGTTTACATAAGTTCATTAAATAAAAAATCAAGAAAATGAAAAAATTATTATTAGCATTAGCATTTGCAGGACTAAGTATCGCTACAATAAATGCTCAAAGCACTGCTCCCGCTGCAAAACCAGCTAAACAAGAACAGGCAGTAAAACAAGCTGCAACATCAAAGCAGAGTCAAGCAGTTACCAATGAAGTAAAAGAAAAGAAGGAACAACCTTCTAAAAAAGTAAGCTCAGGAACTGTAACTAAAAAAGATGGAACTCCTGATAAACGTTATTCTGAGAATAAAAATCTTAAAAAAGATGGTACCCCAGATAAGCGCTATAAGGAACATAAAGAAAAAAATAGGGATGAGAAGTCTGAAAAGCACCATGCTAAGCATCACGATAAAATGGAGAAGGGCTCTGCAACTGAAACTAAATAATAATATTTAATAAAATCGGCAATCATGATAATAATGGTTGCCGATTTTTTATTGTTTTGTATTCCTTAAAAAAGTGTTGAAGCAAAAATGAAACAAGATTTTCTCAACGGTTAAGTGAAGGTTTTTAAACCTAATATTGTAGTAAAAGAAGTAAACTAGTAAAATTGTTGTTTTTTAAAAATAAGTAATACATTGATTTCCAGTGTATTTTAAACCCAAATACATCATTATAAAAAATTAAGCCTTACCAATTCATTTTTTTTTACTTTTGCCCCCTATCTAAACCAAATCATA
>JANPGA010000578.1:0-3809 GCA_031423735.1 Bacteroidota bacterium
TTGTTTTCTAAAAGGGAATACACATTTTGGGCAAAATCATTAAGCGCTAAATGATGATATTGTTCCCAATCGCGCGCTAAAAAATGATCGTAAAATACATCCACAATTACAGGTGCATATTTCCTGAATTCAGTACGCAATTTTAATTTACTTTGAGCTACAATTGGATGTTGATCTGTAAATTCATCTATAGCCCTATGCAAAAATATTCCTGATTTAATTGACTCTGAAAACCCATCAATCATATTTCCTTTTACATGATCGGCAATAAAATTGCCAATTAACAATTCATCATTATTCCCAGATAGATAACAATGTGCGAGATAGTTCAATTTGAAATTTTTCTAAAGGACTAGAGGTGTTATTTTATTTTCAATAAAAAATCGGTGATGAATAATTAATACGCATCACCAATTAAATTGCTTATTCGACTTATTTAAAAAGTTGCAGTTTCTTCTTCATATGAACTTATATCAGGACAAGTACAAATTAAATTACGATCACCGAAAGCATTATCAACACGCTTAACGAATGGCCAGAATTTATTATCCGAGATCCACTCTGCTGGATATGCTGCATCCTTACGGCTATATGGATGATTCCATTTATCAGCAGTAACTTCAGATGCAGTATGAGGTGCATTCACTAAAACATTATCTAATCGATCGGCTCGCCCTTCTTCAATTGCACGAATTTCTTCACGTACTGCAATCATCACGTCTACAAAGCGATCAAGTTCGTGCATTGATTCACTTTCAGTTGGTTCAATCATTAAAGTTCCTGCAACAGGAAAAGCAACCGTTGGAGCATGGTATCCATAATCCATCAATCGTTTTGCAATATCCGTTACTTCAATACCTGCACTTTGTTTAAATGACCTACAATCCAAAATCATTTCATGTGCAACATGTCCGTTTTTACCTTTATACAAAATAGGATAATGTCCTTCTAAACGCGCTTTCATATAATTTGCATTTAGTATCGCATACATTGTTGAAGCTTTTACGCCTTCTTTTCCAAGCATGCGGATATATCCATAACTAATTAATAAAATACTTGCGCTTCCCCAAGGTGCAGCACTAATTGCAGTACCAATTCGCTCTTTCCCTGTATTAATAATTGGATGATTTGATAAGTATGGTGCTAAGTGTGCTCCAACTCCAATAGGTCCCATACCTGGTCCTCCACCTCCATGAGGTATTGCAAAAGTTTTGTGTAAATTTAGATGACAAACATCAGCGCCAATCATACCAGGACTTGTTAATCCTACTTGAGCGTTCATGTTTGCACCATCCATATATACTTGTCCGCCATTTTCATGAACAATTTTAGTAAGTTCTCGAATACCTTCTTCAAAAACGCCATGCGTACTTGGGTAAGTAACCATAACAGCAGCAAGTACCTCTTTATTTTTTACGGCTTTTTCTCGTAAATCATTGATATCAACGTTTCCATTTTCATCACATTTTACAACTACTACATTCCATCCTGCCATGACAGCACTTGCTGGATTTGTACCATGAGCCGATTGAGGAATCAAAACAATATTACGATGTCCTTGGCCTATTGCATGTAAATAACCATGAATGGCCATCAACCCTGCATACTCTCCTTGAGCACCTGAATTTGGTTGTAATGAAACTGCATCAAAGCCTGTTACTTTACATAAATAATCTTCAAGTTCAGTAATTATTTGAGCATATCCTCGTGTTTGATCTGCAGGAGCAAAAGGATGAATACTACTCCACAACGGCCAACTTAAAGGCATCATTTCTGAAGTTGCATTTAATTTCATTGTACAAGATCCTAATGCTATCATTGAATGATTTAATGATAAATCGCGATTTTCAAGTTTTTTGATATAGCGCAGCATTTCTGTTTCGCTACGATGAACATTAAAAACAGGATGTGTAAAAATTGCTGATGTGCGTGATAAACTTAACTGAGAATTAATAACAGGTTTAATAGTTAAATCAATTCCATTTCGCTTATAAGAAACTCCTTTTGCCAGAGCAAAGATTTGAATTATCTCTGTTACATCATCATGCAATGTTGTTTCATCTAATGCAATGACAATGTGATTATCTTTTGTGTAGCGAAAATTTATTGCAGCTTTTTCTGCAGCACCATGAATTGCATCTTGTTTATCTCCTACGTAAACTTTTATTGTATCAAAGAAGTTATCATAAACAATTTTATAATCTAACTTACTTAATCCATCAGCAAGAGTAGATGCACGTAGATGGATGGTTTCAGCTATTTCTTTAACTCCTTCCGGGCCATGATAAACAACATACATAGAAGCCATTACTGCTAATAAAACTTGTGCAGTACAAATATTTGAAGTGGCTTTATCTCTTTTTATATGTTGTTCTCTAGTCTGTAATGCCATCCTTAAAGCAATTTTACCTGCGGCATCAACACTTACTCCAATTATCCTTCCTGGGATGTCTCGTTTATACAATTCACGAGTTGCAAAAAAAGCAGCATGTGGACCACCATAGCCTAAGGAAACTCCAAAACGTTGCGAATTTCCTACAACCACATCAGCACCCCATTCTCCTGGAGGAGTTAATAATACTAACGACATTATATCGGCAGCCACAACAACTTTAATATCGTGGAGATGGCAATTATCTACTAACTTTTTATAATCTGTAATTTCTCCATCGATACTTGGGTATTGCAAAATAATTCCAAAGTAAGAATTATCGGCACCAAAAGATAAGGGATCACCAATAACTAATTCAATACCCAAGGGAGCCGAACGTGTTCTAAGAATATCGATTGTTTGAGGAAAACAGTTGTTTCCAACGAAAAATTTCACTGCATTGTTCTTTTGAGCTTCTTTACTTCTAGTATGAAACAACATGGTCATTCCTTCAGCTGCAGCAGTTCCTTCATCTAAAAGAGAGGCATTTGCTAATTCCATTCCTGTTAAATCACAAACCATAGTTTGAAAATTTAAAAGTGCTTCCATCCTACCTTGAGCAATTTCTGCTTGGTATGGAGTATAAGCAGTATACCAACCTGGATTTTCTAGAATATTTCTTTGAATTACTCCTGGCGTTATCGTATTATGGTATCCTAAACCTATATAAGATCTGAAAATTTTATTTTGAGTAGCAATTCGACGCAACTCTCGTAAATAACTAGCTTCATCCATAGCAGAAGGGAGGTCTAAATCCGCTTTTAGCCGAATATCAGAAGGTATGGTTTCGTTTATTAGCTGATCAATAGTCTTTACACCTATCACTTTCAGCATTTCAGTAGTTTCAGCAGCGTCAGGTCCTATATGACGATTTGAGAATTTATTGTGCAACATATACTTATAAATTGGATTACAAAGTTACAGATTTGATTTCTTAAAACGAGAGATTGTTCAATAATCAGGGTTTTGTTAATTAGTATTTCTAAATTAAGATGAGCTTAAACAACACCATTTTAAACCTAACCACATAATTGACAATTTAATACGATAAACTATTCATTCAGCTATATTTTCCTTTAAAAAAATACTTAGTTTTGAAAGATGAAGAACAATGTAATTCTATCTTGGTTAATTGTATTTATTTTATTGAATTTGATTGCCTTTAAATCAGAGGGCCAAATTAAGATACAAATGATTAACGGAAAAGTTTTTGAAGCAGTGAATTATTCAACGGGGGACATGTACATTAACTACAAAAAACCAGGAACAGGCCGATGGCTCAATAAAAAAGTAGATCGTTATGATGTTTTTTCGATTTTAAAAGCTGATGGAACCGAAGAAATGATATACCAAGCTGATAGTCTTGATTTTTCTGTTG
>JANPGA010000579.1:0-12021 GCA_031423735.1 Bacteroidota bacterium
GAATTTAATTAGGTATTTAAGCCAAAACTTTTCAAATCTAGTAAACTCTGTTATATTTGTTAACCAAAAACAACCAATTCCATGAAAATAATGTTTACTAAAAATTTATTTATTTGTTTATTTATCTCCTCGCTACTTTCAATTTCTGCCTTGGCTCAAACTCAAAATGCTTTAGATTTTGATGGGGTTGATGATGAAGTAATTGTTCCAGGAGGAGCGTCTTTAATCGCTGGAGCAACCAATATGTCATTAACTTGTTGGGTTTTTCCAACTAATGCGTCACCTGCATTTCCAAATTTTGATGGTTTCGCTGGTTGTAGAAATGATGTTAATGCTGATTTTTACCTTTTGCAAGTTGGAGCTGGATCTCTAGAAGCAAGATTGAAAAATAGCAGTGGAACTGTTTATACTATTACCAAAACTTGTTTGGTTTTAAATACATGGCAACACCTTGCTTTAACGTATGATGGTAGTAAATTACGACTTTATTATAATGGTAATAAGATTGATTCGTTAAATGCATCAGGTGTGATTTCTCCAACAGCGACAAATGATTTTTTAATTGGGAATAATTTGTTTTTAACTCAAGCTAAGTTTTATTTAGCAGGGAAAGTTGATGAAACAAGCTTATGGAATAAAACTTTAACATCTCAGCAAGTAAATTGTATTTATCATGGTTCAATTGATTCTACAGACGCTAATTTGAAATTGTATTTTCGATTAAATGAAGGAATTGCAAATGGGAATAACGTAGGTATAAGTTCTGTAGCTGATGCTTCTGGCCATATTAATGGTGTTCCTACTAATTTTTCATTAAATAGTTCAACTTCTAATTTTGTTGATGGTCCTACAAATTATACAACTGCTACAATTTATATTTGCCAAGGTTCTACTTATTCTTTTAATGGAGTTCCACTTGGGACTGCAGGTAATTATTTAGATACTTTAGTAAGTTCTGGTGGTTGCGATTCAATTGTGCAGTTAACATTAAATGTAATTCCAGTTGATACTTCCGTTACTCAAATTGGATCAACTTTAACTGCAAATCGTGTAGGTGCAACTTATCAATGGGTGAATTGTAATACTGGGTACTCGATCATTCCTGGGGCTACTGGCAAAATATTTTATGCAACAGCTATAGGTAGCTATGCAGTAATTGTAAAACAAGGTGGTGTTTGTTCAGATACTTCTTCATGTTATAATGTTACGGTTATAGGAATTAATGAATCCACATTAGGACTTGTATCTATTCAGCCAAATCTTGTGAAAACAACTTGCACAATCGACTTTGGTAAATATTTTAACAATGTAGGATTGAAATTATATGATGTAAATGGACGAATAGTAAGAAATTTTGGAACTTTCTCTGGAACTAAACAACTAGTTTCGCTTGAGGAGTTTCCTTCTGCAGTTTATTTTTTAAAGGTAATAATTGCAGATGAAGAAAAGGCATTTCGAATTGTCAAGGATTAATTTATTGAATAATTATTAATATGAACTTATAACACTTCAAATTATGGAACCTAATTTACTTGTAATTGCGCTTGCTGCGATAGTGCCACTTATTGTTGGATTTATTTGGTATAATCCTAAAGTCTTTGGAAAAGCTTGGATGGATGCAAATAAATTTACTGAGGAGGATATGAAAGGAGCTAACATGGCTAAAATTTTTATCCTAACCTATATTTGTAGTTTTTTAATTGCCTTCTTCATGATTTTTATTGTAATACATCAAATGCATGTATTTTCTTCAGTAATGAATGAACCAGGTGTGAAAGATCCATCTTCACCTATTGGAATTTGGCTAGCAGATTTTATGTCCAAATATGGTCACAACTTTCGTACATTTAAACATGGAGCCCTTCATGGTTTTATAGGTGGTCTCTTTTTTGTTTTACCAATTATTTCAATCAATGGATTATTTGAAAGGAAAAGTGGCAAGTACATAATGATTCACAGTTTTTATTGGATTGTATGTATGATGTTAATGGGTGGAATTATATGCCAATGGGCATAATTATTTTGCTCATTTAAATATTTTAAATTGTGGTGATGGAAAGTGATGTAGTAGCCGTGATATTAATTGGTGGAAAAAGTTCTCGGATGGGAATAGCTAAACACCTTTTAAATTATCATGGCACTAGTCAAATTGATCATCTTTATAATCAATTGGGTTCTGTTTTTAATGAGGTTTATATTAGTTGTAATAAAATACAAGCAGTACATTTAAATCAGAATATTAAAATAATTGTTGATGAGGAATGTTATGGCGATAACGGACCATTTACAGCTGTTTTGTCGGCATTTAAAAAGTTGAATTCTTCAATTTTTGTTTTTGGATGTGATTATCCATTTGTAAATAATGAAGAAGTAGAAAGATTAATTTCTGCTAGAGATGAAATTAGTATCGCCACCTGCTTTGTGAATAAGGAACAGCAATTGCCTGAACCATTAATTACTATATATGAGTTATCATGTTATGATTTATTGTTAGAGAATTTCAAAAGTGGAAATTACTCCCTTAAAAGCTTTTTAATAAATAATCAAGTAAAAAAAATAGAAGCAATTCAAAAGTTAACTCTAAAAAGCGTTGATACAATATTAGAACATAACGATGTTAAAAATACGTTGTTACCAAATCAGATTTCGTAAATGATAAAATCTCGACAATTGGAAATAATAAAGGTTCATGAAAATACGTCAAGTATTGTTGAAGATAACCTTGCCATTGAAGAACCTTTAGAAATTAGATTGTCGTTTATTGAAAATGGGAAAGCAGTAAAGAAGCCTATTTCTGTAACAATGTCGACCCCTGGAAACGAAGTGGAATTATCCATTGGTTTTTTGTATACAGAAGGAATAATTCAAACATTTGACCAAGTGTCGAATGTTGAAGTTAGTTTAAAAAATGATGATCAAGTTGTAACTGTATTTTTTAAAGAAAACGTAAAATTAAATCTTACAAAGCTTGATCGGAATTTTTATACTACCTCTAGTTGCGGAGTATGTGGTAAATCATCAATTGATGCAATAAAAATTGTTATACCTGATTTTGGCTTAGAAAATCTTAATTCGAAAATCCATCTTTCGTTAATTTATTCTTTACCTGAAAAGTTAAAAGTTCATCAAAATATTTTTAATCAAACTGGCGGACTTCATGCCTCAGCTATTTTTAATTTAAATGGTGATTTAATCATATTAAGAGAAGATGTTGGAAGACACAATGCTCTGGATAAATTAATAGGTTCATGTTTAATGAATGATAAAATTCCTTTAAATGATTCCATACTTTTGTTAAGTGGAAGAGCTAGTTTTGAGTTAATCCAAAAGGCAAGTATGGCAGGCATCAAAATCATTGTTGCGATTGGAGCTCCTTCATCTCTAGCTGTTGAATTGGCGAAGGAATGTAATATCACTTTGATTGGTTTTTTAAAAAGCAATCAATTTAATATTTATTCACTTCCTGATCGTATCGACTTAAATAAAAAAGAATAAAATGAAAGTTAGAATTAAAGGTAATTTCATACGTTATCGACTTTCAAAAAGTGAGGTAGAGTTGTTGTCTACTGTTGGCGTTATCCGTGAAGAAACACACTTTCCGAATAATCAATTATTTTCTTATTCTTTACAAAGTAAAGAGGGAATTGAAAACTTAGCATCTGAATTTAAAAATGGGCATATAACAATTTATATTCCTAAAGAACTTTCAGATGTTTGGGTTAATAATAATAAGGTAGGATACAGAAATACGGTAAAAGTTGATGATAATAATATTTTGGTTTTATTAATTGAAAAAGATTTTCAATGTTTAGATGAGACTTTAGAAGATCAATCTGATAATTATCCTAATCCTATTGCAAAAAGTTAAATGAATAAACCATCCATCAAAAAAAATTCATTTGCTGAAAATCCTGAACGATTTACTGGATTGAAATTATATCGGCCTGAAAAGGTGGCAGGGGGTATAAAGGCAGTTGTGAATAGTATGCGCCATGTTTTCGGTGCAATGGATCTTGCTAGAGGTTGGAAGGCTTTAATTAAACTAAATCAGTTTGATGGTCCAGATTGTCCGGGTTGTGCTTGGCCTGATCCAGATGAGGAGCGATCAAGAATTGCAGAGTATTGCGAAAATGGAGCCAAAGCAATCGCTGAGGAGGCAACTACAAAAAAAGTTGATGCAGCATTTTTTAGTGCAAATAGTGTATATACATTATCTGAATTAACTGATTTTGAAATTGGAAAAAAAGGAAGACTTACACAACCAATGTATCTCCGTGAAGGAAGTGAATATTATGAACCTATAAGTTGGGATGATGCATTTAAAAAGATAGCTAAAAAGTTAAATCAGTTGGATTCTGCTGATGAAGCTGTTTTCTATACATCAGGACGAGCTAGTAATGAAGCAGCATTTTTATACCAATTATTTGTACGAGAATTTGGTACAAACAATTTACCAGATTGCAGTAATATGTGTCATGAGTCGAGTGGAGTTGCTTTAACTGAATCTTTAGGTATTGGAAAAGGTTCTGTTAAGTTGGAGGATTTTTATGTTGCGGATGTAATTATGATTTTGGGTCAGAATCCTGGTACTAATCACCCAAGGATGCTTTCCGCATTGCAAATTGCAAAAGAGAAGAACGTAAAGATTATTTCTGTAAATCCACTTAAGGAGACGGGACTACTTGCTTTTAGTCATCCACAAAATTTAAAAGGTGCTTTAGGCATTTCTACTCCATTAACTGATATTTATCTTCAAGTAACAATCAATGGTGATTTAGCCTTACTAAAAGGTTTTGCAATTCTTATGCTTGAAGCAGAGTTAAAAAATCCAGGGACTGTTTTTGATAATAATTTTATTTCAGAAAATACTGAAGGTTTAGAAGAATACGTTGATCATTTAAAGAAGAGTGATTTAAATGATTTGATAAAACAGTCTGGTGTTAATGAGGAGTCTTTTTATGCTGCAGCAGATTTGTTAATTAGTAAAAAGAAAATTATTATCTGCTGGGCGATGGGATTAACTCAGCATAAAAATGCCGTGGATACGATTAAAGAAGTAGTAAATATTTTATTGTTAAAAGGTAGTATTGGAAAGCCAGGGTCTGGAACATGCCCAGTACGCGGACATAGCAATGTTCAGGGTGATCGTACTATGGGAATCTATGAAAAACCTTCAGCTGCGTTTTTAAAGGCAATTGAAAATAAATATCATTTTGTTCCTCCTTCAAAACATGGATATGATACTGTTGAAGCTATTCATGCAATGAATGAAAATAAAGTAAAATTGTTTTTTGCATTAGGCGGAAATTTTTTGTCAGCAACGCCAGATACTAATTTTACAGCAGACGCTATGAGAAAGTGTGATTTAACTGTTCAGGTTTCTACAAAGTTAAATAGAAGTCATTTGGTTACTGGTAAAGAAGCAATTATACTTCCCTGTTTAGGTCGAACAGATATTGATGTTGTGGATGGAGTTGAACAGTTTGTTACTGTTGAAAATTCTATGGGAATTGTACATACTTCGAAAGGGAATTTAAAACCAATTTCAAACAATTTATTTAGTGAACCTTTAATAGTTTCCAAATTAGCTTTAGCAACTTTCGGGATTAATAGTAAAGTGCCTTGGCAGAATTATACTAAACACTATGATAATATTCGTAATGATATTGAAGGGACTATTTTGGGATTTGAGAATTATAACGCAAGAGTTCGAAGGACCGGTGGGTTTTATTTACCTAATTGTAACAGGGAAGGAATGTTTAATACTTTAAATGGTATTGCAAAATTCAATACAGCTGATATTACTAAACCATCTTTGGAAGCAGATGATTTTATTATGATGACAATTCGAAGTCATGATCAATTCAATACTACCATTTATGGTCTTGATGATCGGTATCGAGGGATTTTTAATGAGCGGCGAGTGATATTGATGAATAACGAAGATATTTTAGATGCAGGGTTTAAGCCAAGAGACATTGTTGATCTTTTTAATTATCATGAGGATAGAATTCGAGTAGCTCGTAAATTCATTATTGTGCCTTTTGATATTCCAAGAAAATGCACTGCTACTTATTTTCCTGAAGCAAATGTGCTAGTTCCTATCAATAGTACAGCTGATAAAAGTAATACCCCAACTTCTAAAATGGTTATAATAAAAATAAAAGGTTGGAAGCACTAATTTATAACATACTAGTTTTAAGATCATTCAAGGCAATTTTTCATTTGATTTAAACAGAAAAAAACAATTAGTGTTTAAAACTGATTTCTACATCAAAAATTAATAAAGGCTCCGTATAATTGTAAAATATAATTTAGGTTTATCTAAAATTGATTTACCTTTAAAATATTGGAATCATTTTAATACTACTGTTAATAATCCGTAAATCACGCTATCAATGATTCATTCTAATTTCATTTCTTTGTATGACCTTTGGCAAGGTCGTTGATATGCCTGCCGTAAAAAAAATAAAATATGAAAAAGATATTCGCTTCTCTATTATTTATTAGTTTTTCTGTATTGGTTGCTAACGCACAATCAGAAACTAAAGCTGCAATAGCAACACAAACAACTCCATCAAGTACAGCAGATATTGCATTTGAGACTGAGGTACATGATTTTGGTACAATTGATTATTCAGGCGATGGAACCTATGCATTTAAATTTACTAATACAGGAAAAGACCCATTAATTATTGCAGATGCAAAAGGTTCTTGTGGATGTACTGTTCCAAAATGGCCTAAAGAGCCCGTTTTAAAAGGTCAAAGCAATTACATTAATGTAAGTTACGATACCAAAAGACCTGGTCCTTTTACTAAAACTGTAACTATTAATTGTAATGCTAAATCAGCAACCAAAGTATTAACAATAAAAGGAGTTGTAAAGTCACAGGAACAAACAGAAGACGCAACACCCTTTAAGAAGGCAGGAGGAATGTCTCCATTAGAAAACACAAAGTAATAATTCGATAAACTATAATTAACAAAAAAAATGAAAAAAACCTTCCTTTTAGCTGCTTGCGCAATGATATTTGCTGTAACTGCTAATGCACAAACAGACAAGACTGTAGCAAAACCAGCTGCTGCTCCAGCAGTAGTTGCACCTGCACCTACATCAACAGCAGAAATGATTTTTGAAGTTGAAGAGTATAACTTCAATACAATTAAGCAAGGAGAATCAGTTACTCGTGAATTTTCTTTCACTAATAACGGTAAAGACGATTTGATCATTACAAATGCTCAAGGTTCTTGTGGATGTACTGTTCCAATCTGGCCAAAAGAGCCAATCAAGAAAGGTGGAAAAGGTGTTATTAAAGTAACATTTAATTCAGCAGGTAAAATGGGATTACAAGATAAAACAGTTACAATTACATCAAACGCTAAAAATAGCCCACGTGTAATTCATTTAAAAGGAACTGTTGAAGCTCCTGCTGCAGCACCAGCTGATGCAAAACCAAATCCTACAAAAGAGTAATTTTAAATCCTATTCCGTAGATTTGTAGTCCCGATCAATTATTTTGATCGGGACTACCTATTTAAATGCTATGCCAAAGATCTCAGATAAAGGGCTTAATATGCCACCTTCTCCAATTCGTAAACTCGTTCCATTTGCAGAAGAAGCTAAAAAACGAGGAATTTCAATTTTCCATTTGAATATAGGACAACCTGATATTCATACTCCAGAAGTGATGTTAAATGCAATTCGCAACATTGACTTGAAAGTAATAGAATATAGTCATTCAGCTGGAATTGAATCGTATCGACGAAAGTTAGCTGGTTATTATCAAAAATTCAATATTAATATTGATTACCAGGATATTATAATTACTACTGGTGGTTCTGAAGCAATTGAAATTGGGATGATGGCATGTCTAAATCCAGGTGATGAAATCATTGTGCCTGAACCTTATTATGCTAATTATAATGGGTTTTCAACCCAAGCTAGTGTTATTGTTAAACCTATAGCATCAACAATCGAGAGTGGGTTTGCATTGCCTCCAATGAGTGAATTTGAGAAGGCAATTACTCCTAAAACGAAAGCAATTTTAATTTGTAATCCTAGTAATCCAACAGGTTATTTGTATTCACGTGAAGAATTGGAAATTCTTAAGGCGCTCGTTTTAAAATATGATTTATTTCTTTTTGCTGATGAGGTATATCGCGAATTCTGTTACGATGGTAAGGAATATGTTTCCGTAATGCATTTGGATGGATTAGATCAACAAGTGGTACTCATGGACAGTATTTCTAAGCGTTATTCGGCTTGTGGAGCAAGAATTGGAGCGTTGATTTCAAGAAATAAGGAGGTGATGAGTGCAGCACTTAAGTTTGCACAAGCTCGTTTAAGTCCTCCAACATTTGGTCAAATTGGTGCTGAGGCAGCCATTGATACTCCAGATTCCTATTTTACTGAGGTAATTCGGGAGTATGTATCTCGAAGAGATTTTGTGGTTGAGGCATTAAACAAGATGGAAGGCGTATTTTGTCCGAAGCCAAGTGGTGCTTTTTATTGTATGGCTCAATTGCCTGTTGATGATGCAGATAAATTTTGTCAGTGGTTATTAGAGGATTTCTCTTTTAATAATCAAACAGTAATGTTGGCGCCTGCAAGTGGATTTTACTCTAAGCCAGAATTAGGAAAGCATCAAGTACGAATTGCTTACGTATTAAATCTTGAATCATTAAAAAGTGCAATGGTATGTTTAGATGAAGCTCTTAAAGTATACCCAGGAAGAATGATTGAATCATCATTAGCGACATCAAAAGCATAGTAATAAAAAGCAATCTTTAGTCAACCTAATGTTTTTTCTTTCTTAATATTTGAAATTTGTTGTTAAGATAGGACTGTTAATATTTTAATTCATAATAGGTAAGGTATAGGATTGCTCCTTGGTAGATTTGTACATTAAGAGGGGATTCCCTGCGAACGTGTATGATGATATTACCTGAATGGTTTCCATTCTTAATTTTAGGGCTATTAGGAGCAACGCTTCTTGTACAGTTATATTATTTGTTAATTGAATTTTCAGCCGTTGGGTTTGCCAAAACGCGTAAATCTGATATTGAGAAACTACCACCTGTTTCGGTGATAATTTGTGCACGAAATGAGTTGAAAAATCTCCGTGCTTTTTTGCCATCAATCCTTGAGCAAGACTATCCTAAATTTCAGGTAGTAGTTGTTAATGATTGTTCATGGGATGAATCTTCTAAATACCTAGAAGAAATGGAGGATGCCTATAAAGTACTAAAGGTGGTTAGTATACATGAACAAGAGAAGTATCAACACGGTAAAAAGTTCGCTCTAACGTTAGGGATAAAGGGAGCAGAATTCGAGCATTTGCTTTTTACTGATGCTGATTGTAAGCCGGCAGATAACCATTGGATAAAATCTATGGTTAGTACTTTATCAGAAAGGAAGGAATTGGTTATTGGATATGGTGCATATATGAAAGAACCAGGATTTCTTAATAAGTGGATTAGGTTTGATACCGCTCAAAATGCGCTTATGTTTTTATCAAGAGCAAAAAGAGGAAAGGCCTACATGGGAGTTGGTAGAAATTTAGCGTATTTAAAATCATTATTCTTTAAAAATAAAGGATATGCAAACCATTATCATTTAATGTCGGGGGATGATGATTTGTTTGTAAATGAAACTGCTACAAGTACAAATGTATCGGTTGAATTGGATCCGTCGTCATTTACTTATTCGAAGCCTAAAACATCTTTAAGTACATGGATTTGGCAAAAGAAACGACATATGAGTACTGGTAAATACTATCGTTTTAGAGACAAATTACTAATCGGATTATTCTTTGGTAGTCAAAGTTTATTTTGGGTTTTAATACTTGTTGCAAGTTTTATGAAACTTAGTACAGAATTGATCGTATTTATGGCATCAATCCGTTTAGCTATACAAATGTTCATCTATTGGAGGGGCTTTAAAAAACTTGGGGAAACCGACCTTGTACTATTAGTTCCATTCTTTGATATCATCATCGCATTTGTTTATCCGCTATTGGCAATTTCCAATCTCTTTGTAAAAACCAAATCCTGGAAATAAATGGCTATCACCGCTACCATTACTAAAACCACTGTTTCATCAAAACGAAACAAAATCAGTACATCAACCAACCCTACTACTATGGAACAACCTAAAGCCGAAGTAAAGGTTTCCGACGAGGAAATCCAACATTTATCGGATAAAGCGATTAAGGATTATAAACTGGTTCGCAAAGCTGTTGAAGATGGCGATCAGAAAGCATATGCTGAGTTGATGTCTCGTTACAAAGATTCAATTTATTACATGCTTTTAAAGATGGTGAATAACCGTGATGATGCTGAGGATTTGACGATTGAAGCATTTGGAAAAGCATTCAGAAATATTAAACAATATACACCTGACTATGCATTTAGCACGTGGCTTTTTAAAATTGCTACTAATAATTGTATCGATTTCATTCGTAAAAAACGAAAAATGTTATTGTCGATCGATCGTGGATTTGAAAACGAAGATGGACAAGATATTTCCCTTGAAGTAAAATCAGAAGGCCCAGGTCCTGAAGATTTCCTTATTAAAAAGGAGAAAGTTGAAATGATGCGTGATGTTGTTGATAAGCTAAAGCCTAGATATCGTCGTTTGGTTGAATTAAGATATTATCAAGAGTTATCATATGAAGAAATATCTGACGAGTTAAAACTTCCTTTAGGAACCGTTAAAGCTCAATTATTTAGAGCTCGTGAGTTTCTTTATCAAATAATGAAAAATTCAGAGTACGTAAATCACTAAGCGTACTAAACTAAGCTACATTTGCCTCATACAAGAAAAGTATGGGGCAATTTGCATTTATAGAGGAATATTTTCCAGGATTATCAGTAAATCAAGTGAAGCAATTTGAAATGTTGCCTGAATTGTATGAATCATGGAACGAGCGTGTAAATCTTATTTCCCGAAAGGATATAGATCAGCTTATGGAGCGACATATTTTACATTCTTTGGCTATTGCTAAAGTGGTAAAATTTAATGCGGGAGCGAGGGTATTGGATGTAGGAACTGGAGGTGGTTTCCCTGGTATTCCATTAGCTATACTTTTTCCGGAGGTGAAGTTTATTTTGATTGATTCGATTGAAAAAAAGATAAAAGCAGTGCAGGATATTGCTTTTCAATTGGATTTAAAGAACGTAGAAGTTATTCGTGGTAGGGCTGAAGAGCAAAAATTAAAGTTGGATTATGTTGTTTCAAGGGCAGCTGCAAACATGTCAGATTTAGTAAGCTGGACTAGGTCTCAATTAGTTTCTGGTCAGGCTGGAACTTTGCCAAATGGATGGATTGTATTGAAAGGAGGTGACTTACGTGAAGAATTATCAGCTTTTGGGAAGTTAACCGAGCAATTTCCCATCAGTAAATTCTTTCCTTTAGAGCATTTCGAACAAAAAGTCGTTGTGTATTTAGCACGTCAAATATTATAAATATTAAATATTTTTCATTTTGGTTTTGAAAAGAGCATTAAATTTCTATCTTTGCCGTCCCGTATTAATTAATTAAAACATCAATATGTTAAGGACCTTTCAACCCTCGTTACGTAAGCGTAGAAATAAACACGGATTCCGTGAGCGCATGGCTTCTGCAAACGGTCGCAGGGTATTGGCAGCACGTCGTAAAAAAGGACGTAAAAAACTAACAGTATCTGACGAAAGAAGCTGGAGAAAATAATATTTCTCTTATTATAAGACCTTTAGAAGGGCATCTCATACAATGGGGTGCCTTATTTTTTGATGGGTTTGAGATCTTTCGAGAAGAGTAAAATTCTTTTTTTAATATTTCTTTTATTTCACGCGGAGGTGCAGAGACACAAAGGTTTTCACGCAGAGGCCCAGAGACGCAAAGGTTTTCTCGCAACTACGCAAAGGTTTTCACGCGGAGGCGCAGAGACGCAAAGATTTTTATTTTAGGAATTTCTTTTGAGAATTATTTTACTTATTTCTTCGTGTTTTTGAAAAATCTGATGGCCACAATCAAGTAAA
>JANPGA010000580.1:0-1767 GCA_031423735.1 Bacteroidota bacterium
GCTGTTAGCAACTGTTAGTTTATTATTAAGTTCATCTGCGTCAATTTTTTAGAGTTAAAATTATACTTATAAATTCCAGATGAAGTCCTAAAAACTAAATTCTTCCAAACATTATCTACACGTATTCCATCAAAGTGACTATTATCAGGACATCTAAGTATAAAAATGCTCTTGTTTTTTAGATAATCATGTATATATATCTCATATGGCGCTTCTTATAACAATGAATCCTGTTTAATAGAGATTGGTAAGTAAGATGAGCTAACTGTGTATCGTGGATCATTAGAAAATTTGAATCGCGAAAACTTACCATTTGTTATTGAAATTAATCCCATGCTCATACTATCTGGATTAAATATACTAACAGCTAACAAACTGTCAGAATATGTACTTAATAATCCTTGTATTGTATACTCTCTCAAATTAGTAATTTGCCTTTTTACTCTAGAATATAGATTGAATTCAAAGATATCCATCTCATGAGGTGCTTTTCTTCCAATTGGAGAATAATTGGCAATCACTCCCGCGGATATGTAATATATGCAACTATCATTTTTGGAAAAACATGCCTCCAAAATAAGGGGTTCATTTGTAATTAGTGTATCAACCTTTTTAGTTTTAAGATCAATAATGATTATATTACATCTGTCATAATCTGCTTTCGGATAGCTTAAATAAACAATTCTTTTACCATCATTAGAAATCCTTGGTGAGTTATCCCAACCTTCTTTTGGGAATGTAATCCTTTTATATGAATTGTCGTTGTCAAGATTTGAGTTATAATATATAGAACCTATATTATTATTAAAATAGGCTATAACTATGGAACTATCTTTCAAGTCAAAATAACCAGATACATTATCAAGAAATTGAGGTTCAGGATTATTACTACAACTAGTAATCAATATAATTGTAATTACACTAATCAAGTAACTAGTTTTCATATATCGAATGTTTATTTAATATATCTTAATTCCAAGTCTATCACGAATGCTGATTAATAGTTGCTAACGAATTACAAATAATATTTTAGGGCGTAATTCGTAATTCGTAATTCGTAATTTAAATTACCATCCTTCGATGGTAATTTATCTGTCCTAGATGATAACTTAAATGGCCAAATAAATGTAAAAGCATGTAATCGGTTTTAACGATTTCATCGTGTTTTTTGATGGGAAAATTTAATTCGAAATCAGCATCACTAAGAGAAGACAGGGTAGAAGTGACCACAACAATTGCATCATCAATACCTTTTAATAATGCAGTGCGTGGAATATTTTTAGAGGAAAATTCTGCATCACGATCTCTAACGTAACCATTTTTACCAAGTATTGCTCCAATAAAATGATGAAGATTTCCTGTTAGATGTAAACATAAATTTCCTGCTGAATTGCAAATGCCATCTGTAAGTAACCAAAGTTTACTTTCATCTGAATAAAGATTTATTTCTTCTTTCAATTTGCGAAGATCTCTTTCGAAAAGATCTATTAAAATTTCCTTTATCATTTGATTATGATTTTTAATTTTAAACTAAACGTTTACTTCTACTGATTTACGTTTGAACTCCGATGTAAAATGGAATTCTACATCAGGATGGTTTTTTATCATCTGATCTAACATCCATTGAGAATCTGCTAGGTAAACAACGTTGTCATCTTTATCAATCGCAACCTGATGTCCTCGGAAGCGAATAAATTCTTCGAGCTTTTCTTTATTTTTAGAGGTAACCCAGCAAGCTTTAAATACATTCATAGGAACAAATTTACT
>JANPGA010000581.1:0-6758 GCA_031423735.1 Bacteroidota bacterium
TGAAAGTCGGGTAATGCTTGAATTGTGTAACTTTAATTCAGGAGTATTATTTTGCTTCATTTTGGTATTTTATATTTTCTATCAAGGACAAACACCATACCCTTATTGAATTTTTCACGGAGTTTTTATAGTAGTTCCAATAACAAAACCACCTTTTCACCTAATTGGATCTATTTCCAAAGTCATGTTCCCTTTAATTCTTCTCTTTGATACCTTTGCACCATGCAATTAAAACCTTGGCAACCCTATTTACTCTTATTAAAGAGATTGCTAATTGCAATGTTTTTGTTTACACTTTCACGTATTGTTTTTTCACTAACAAATCCTGAGACTGCAGAAAATGCTGGAATAATGCCGTTTATTTATGGGCTTAGGTATGATTTAGCAGCAATAACCATCCTTAATTCACTCTTTATTGTTCTTCATTTATATCCAACAAAACTGTTTTTTAATAAAATCTATCAACAGATTTTAGCCTTTCTATTTCACTTCATAAATAGCCTCGCACTACTTTTTAATTATATTGATTGTGCTTGGTATCCTTACACCCATAAAAGAACCACCGCAGATTTTTTTACCTTATTAAAAACAGGAAATGATACCGGCAACAATATTGGGCAATATATTCTCGACTACTGGTACATTATAGCAACATGGATACTAAGTATTGCTTTAGGAATTTTTCTTTATAAAAAATCACGTCCTAATTATTTGAATCAATTATTACCAAAATACTTTACACGCTTAGTAATTTTACTTTTCTCAACAGGAGTTTTAGTAATTGCAGCGAGAGGTGGATTGCAATACAAACCACTATCAGTACAAGAGGCAGCAAGCATGACTAAACCTCAATGTATTCCATTAGTATTGAACACTCCTTATACACTTATAAAAAATATAGGAGCAGATCCATTACCAACTGAGTTATATATGAGTGCAATTCAAGCTAACAACATTTTTAATCCACATCAAAAAATGAATCCAATCGATTCGATGGATAAAAAAAATGTTGTCATTATAATTCTTGAAAGTTTTTCTAAACAATACATTGGATCGTTTAATAACGGTGTTGGTTATACTCCATTTTTAGATTCGTTAATGAATGAGAGTTTGGTTTTTACTCGAGCCTATGCAAACGGAAAAAGATCTATTGAAGGTATTCCTGCAATTACAAGTTCACTACCTGCATTAATGGATGAACCATTTATTACCTCAGCATGGAATACCAATTATATCAATAGTATTGCATCGATTTTAAAGCCATCAGGTTATAAATCGGTTTTTATGCATGGAGGAAATAATGGAACGATGGGCTTTGATAGTTTCTGTAACCTAGGAGGTTATGATGAATATTTAGGAAGAAAAGAATACGATGGAAAGAGCAGTGACTACGATGGAAATTGGGGGATTTTTGATGAACCATTTTATCAATTTATGATTCGCAAAATCAATAAGATGAATGAACCTTTTTTAACTACTGTTTTCTCCCTTTCTTCTCATCATCCATATACAATTCCACCTCAATATAAAAACAAATTTCCCAAAGGAACACAAGTAATTCATGAAAGTGTTGGGTATGCGGATTATGCTTTAAGTACATTTTTTAGCGATGCGGCAAAACAATCGTGGTTCAAGAATACGCTATTTATTATAACAGCCGATCATACCGGACCTGCTGATAATGGATATTACAATACACGCCAAGGGATCTACGAAATTCCAATTATTTTTTATGAAGCTGAATCTAAGTTAAAAGGTAAATCATATGTAGTTGCACAACAAATTGATATCTTACCAACAGTTTTAGATTTTCTTCATTACAAAGGTGATTTCAGTTCATACGGTCAAAGTTTAATTTCACCTACGCCAATGCGTGGAGCGGTTAATTACATAAATAATTCATGGCAATTAATTACTCAAAATTATTCATTACAATTTGATGGAAATAAAACCACTGGATTATATGATTTGAAAAAGGATAGTTTATTACAAAATAATTTAATCCTTGCCCTTCCCGATACTGCACGTTATTACGAACCATATTTGAAAGCTATTTTACAGCACTATCGTCAAGATTTAATACATAATACCATCATTAAAAAGTGAAAAAACTTCGCATATTAATTAATCCCATTGCTGGTCATGGATTAGCTCCTCGCATTGCTAAAATGGTAGATGCTTCAGGTCTTAATGAAAATTATATTGTAGATACTCAAACAACCGAGTATGCAGGACATGCGATTGAGCTTGCAAAGAGTGCGGTAAATGAAGCGTATGATGCTGTAGTTGCTGTTGGAGGAGATGGAACTGTAAATGAAGTTGCTTCATCACTTGTTGGAACCAACACTGCTTTAGGAATTATTCCAGCGGGTTCTGGAAATGGGTTAGCTCGCCATATAGGAATGCAACTAGATCCACGAAAAGGATTAATGGAATTAAATAAATCAAATATTGCATTGATTGATAGTTTAAAAATTAATGGACGCTTTGCTGTTAATGTTTCTGGTTTTGGATTTGATGGATATGTTGCTTGGTTATTTAACAAATCAAAAAGACGTGGATTAAGTACCTATGCTAAAATTGGTATGCAAGAATATTTCAGATATCCACCTGCTGAATTTCAAATTAATGTTGATGGAACAAGCCATTCATGCTCCGCAACAATGTTAGTTATTGCAAATGCATCACAGTTTGGCAACGCTGCGGTAATTGCTCCAAAGGCCGATTTACATGATGGGTTATTAGATCTAGTGGTTGTAAATCGTCCGGGGATTTTGCACTTACCTCAAATGTTTTTTCGCCTCTTTAATGGAACATTGAAAGACAATCAATATTTGAAAACTTATCATTGTCGGCGGTTTACTGCTATTGCTTCTCGACCTATACATTTGCATATTGATGGTGAAGCAACTGATCCGATAAGCAAAATCGAAGTAGAACTTTTTCCTTCCTCTTTAAAAGTATTAATTCCAAATAAATGACAATGAATAATCTTAACGAAAAATATTGGGATAGTCGATATGTTGACGATTCAGCAGCGTGGGATGTTGGTTTTGTTTCCACTCCGATTAAAAATTATATAGATCAGTTGAGTGATAAGGAAATAAAAATCCTTATTCCTGGTTGTGGAAATAGTTATGAAGCCGAATATTTGTTCAACAATGGTTTTAAAAACGTTTTTATTATTGATTTTGCAGATTCGCCTTTAAAGAATTTTGCGAATAGAGTTCCAGGATTTCCTAAAGAAAATTTGATAAAAGGTGATTTCTTTGAACATATAGGCAGCTATGATTTAATACTAGAACAAACATTTTTTTGCGCTTTAAATCCTTCATTAAGAAACGACTATGTAAAAAAAATGCACCAGCTGTTAAAGAAGGATGGAAAACTTGCCGGGTTACTATTTGATTTCAATTTTGAAAAAGAAGGACCTCCATTTGGAGGAAATAAATCAGAATACGAAGCGTTATTTAATACATACTTTGAACTAATTCATTTTGATATGGCTTATAACTCCATAGAACCTAGAGCTGGAAAAGAACTCTTCATCTTATGTTTAAGAAGAAACGCTGAGATTGACTAAATTCGCGGCAATGCTGAACAGACTCCTGCTATTAATTTTAATAATATCCTTAAGACTTCCATCTTTAGGGCAAGAGTTTGTGCCAACTAATGAACTCATTAAAGATTATAAGCATCATTATTATTCACAAGAGCTTGGTTTTGAAATTCCTATGGAATTTAATTTAACCTTATATGACACGATTGTATACTGGCTAGGAACTCCCTATAAATTTGCTGGAAATTGTGAAAAAGGCATTGACTGTTCTGGATTTGTAACTGTACTTTATGACCGAGCACTTGGGTTAAAATTAGGGGCTCGTAATTCTGCTGAGATTTACAATAAGATGGAAAAAATTGATCCTGATGATATGAAAGAAGGCGACTTAGTTTTTTTCAGCATTCGCAAACGAAGAATCTCTCATATTGGAGTTTATTTAGGGAATAACAAATTTGTTCATTCAAGTACATCAAGAGGAGTTATAATAAGTGATTTGGATGAACCTTATTATAAAAGATTTTTTGCAGGTGCTGGTCGACAAAAAACCGATTCGGTAAGTGCCATTACACAAGGAAAAGAAGAATAATTAATGCAACGCAATTCAACCTTACTTTTAAATAGTCTTCAAATTAGCCAGAAAGTTAATCGGATTGCCTTTCAAATTTTTGAAGATAATTTTAATGAATCTGAACTCATTATAGCCGGTATAGCAAATAGCGGATTTATTTTTGCCCAATTATTAAAGAAAACGTTAGAAGAAATTTGTTCAATACCTGTTCAACTTATTGAAATCCGATTAAATAAAGAAAATCCAATTCAATATGAACTTACGCCTGCACTAAAGCTAGAGACATTCAACAATAAAGTAGTAATCGTTGTAGATGATGTATTACATTCTGGCAAGACCTTAATGTATAGCTTACGACCGTTTCTTGAAGCTGACACTAAAAAAATTAGGACAGTATTATTAGTTGATCGGGATCATAAAAGATATCCAGTAGAGGCCGATTTCGTAGGGATTACTTTAAGTACAACCTTGCAGGAACATATCCGGGTTGAATTAAAAGAAGGAAATGAAGCCGTATATCTTGAATAACAAAAAATACATGTTAATTATCTGTTAAACTCCTGTCTTCTTACTGTAGAAAGTCTTTATTTTGCGTTTAATTATTGAAAGAAAATTTTGATTACATGGTTCAGTTAAAAAAAGGTAAAACTTCAGTACATTTATCAATAGTATTATTTTGTTTTCTTCTCCTTACGGGAAAAGCATTTTGCCAAACACCATTTTTTTCAGCAACAGCGAGTAAATCCACAGTTGGATTAAATGAACAATTTCAAATAAGCTTTAGCATTAATGGCTCAGCAAGATCCTTTCAAGCGCCTAACCTTGCAGAGTTTAATGTTCTATCTGGTCCCAACCAAAGCAACAGTATGGAATTTAGCAATGGAAGTTTAACACAAACTTTAACATTATCCTATATTCTTCAACCAAAAACAGAAGGTAATTTTAAGATAGGTCCAGCATCCGTAGATGTAAATGGTAAAAGGATAGCTTCTAATGTAATTAATGTTACGGTTGTTAAAGGGAATGCACCTGCTGCACAAAATGGTAAAGGTCAGCAAGGGAATGATGATGATGGAGGCATTAGTGATAGAAATATTTTTGTTAGAGCTACAACGAATAAGTCAAGTGCCTATTTAGGAGAAGCTGTTGTAGTGAATTTTAAATTATACACGAATGTTTCGATGTCGAGCCCCGTTGTTACCAAAATGTCGGAGTTTAATGGCTTTTGGAATAAGGATATTGACATGGCTTCACAGATGACCAAAGAAGTAGAAAATGTTAATGGAGTAAATTACAATACTTATGAGATTAGAAAAATTGTTTTATTTCCACAGCAAACAGGAACACTAACAATAGATCCAACAGAATATGAAACCGTAGCTCGATCGACCGTAAGAAGTAACAATCGAAATATTGATCCCTTTGGTTTCTTTCAAGGAGGAGATCCATTTGCTGCGATGCAAGGATATCGCGATGTAAAGTTTGCTTTTAAAAGTAACGCACTTAAAATAAACGTTCGAGAATTACCATCAAATGCTCCATCTTCATTTAATGGAAGTGTAGGCAAATTAAATTTTGATGCTTCATTAGATAAAAATACAGTTAAGGCCAATGAACCGGTAACGTTGAAAATTAAAATTTCAGGAACTGGAAACCTTAAACTTGCAGAAGCGCCAGAGATAAAATTCCCTCAAGATGTTGAAACGTATGATCCAAAAATTTCGGAAAATTTAAAGGCAAGCGCCGTTGGACTGTCAGGAATAAAATCATTTGAATATTTAATAATTCCTCGCCATGAAGGAAGTTACACCATTGAACCAGTTGTATTTTCTTACTTTGATTTAGATAAAAAACAATATGTAATTCAACGTAGCAATGCATTTACAATAAATGTAACTAAAGGAACAGGCGAACAATCAATGGCAACAATTTCTGGTTCTAAAAGTGATTTTCAAGTAATTGGAAAAGACATTCGATATATAAAAATTCAGCAACCTGATTTTACGCTAGCAACTGATAACTTTTATGGCTCATTACCATTCTATGGATTAAGTATTTCTCCTGTCCTCTTATTTTTCGGACTAATTTTTTACAGAAAACGACAAGATGAAATAAATGGGAACGTAAGTTTATTAAAAATACGAAACGCTACAGCAATGGCACAAAAAAGATTAGTTGCCGCCGATAAATTATTAAAATTACAACAATCTGCTCCAGTGTATGAAGAAGTTTCAAAAGCATTATGGGGATATGTTAGTGACAAATTAACTATTCCTCTCTCTGAACTTTCAAAAGAAACAGTTTCTCAAGTTTTGCAACAACACAAAGTTAGTATTACCACTGTTGATGAGTTTTTAAGTACAATAAATGTATGTGAATTTGCTCGATATGGCGGATCAAGCGCTACTGGAGAACCTAAGCAAGTATATGATCGTGCCATAAGTTTGATCACTAAATTAGAAGGAGAATTAAAAGCATGATTAATTCAATTTTAACGTTCCGCTGGACTAACCTCTTGGTTATTGGACTTATTTTAAATATAGCCATTTCAACCTCAAACGCCGAAACTCCTGCACAACAATTTGAATCTGCAAATAAAGCATATCGTTCGGGAAATTATTCACTAGC
>JANPGA010000582.1:0-2195 GCA_031423735.1 Bacteroidota bacterium
TTTAGCTAAAAGAGCATTGAGTGTAAAAAATAATTCTCTTGTCGCACATTATAATCTTATTCTTTGGAATAGTCCTCAAGATTATAAACAAAAAAACTATTTACAAATTAAAACAGCAATTGATGCTATTTATGAAATATCCAATGCGTATGCACCTGGAACTGAAAAGGACGAGTTCAACTATTATAAGATTTTTACTAATGGATTTTCGTTTGCATTAAATGTTAATCATAAAGTTAATGAGTTTAAATCTATTTACAGGAAGTGGATATTTGAACCACTAGCCTTCGATAGTAAAATGAAAATCATTTTACTTGGTCATCTAGCGAATAATCAAAAATTAAAGAAAATAGATTTTAACGGTACTTTGAGCATTGTATTAGAATATGGTCTCCGAACGCTAAATGATGGAAAGGAAGGTCATTGGGCATCTGATATATTTAAAGTAGGTTTAAGAATTGCCCAAAAAATTGGTGTGGAAACAAAATCTTGGAATAAGTTTATTGGAGATAGCTATGTTTCAATGGCAGAAAGTCGTAAAGATGATGATACTGGAATGGTTCCAATGGAATTCTATAGGGAAGCGATTGGTTATTATAAGAATGCAGGTTCTAAGGAAAAGGTTGAGATAACCACCAAATCTTTATTAAAGGCGAGAGCAAATTTAAAATTGCACAATATTTCTATTCCAATTTCTGAAGAAAACATTGAGATATTAAGGAATTTCATCATTAAAACATCAGACGAAATTTTGGAACTTTCATCAATGCAAATATTGGCTGATTTAATCGAGAATCCCGATAGGTTCCCAAGAAAAGCATCAGTTTCTAAATTATCATCGAATACAGATAATTCCTTTTCAGATTTGTTTACGCAAATAAAGTATGATATAAATAAAAATATTTCACAATCTGGTCAAGAAAGTGAGGAAGAAAAGTTTTTTAGGAATTATGGGTTTATTATACAGTGCAATTTGCAAATAGCGCATCGTATTTTTTATGAGGGATACAAAAGAGGGAAAATTAATTATTCTACATTATTGGAATTTCTTGAAAAGAATAGCTGGCTATGCCAAACATTAACTAAAACCGATAGTGGAGGTCTGATTATTCCTTACAAATGGATTTCTTTAATTGCACCGGCCTTGCAACATTATTTTTTACAAATTGAAGCCGAAATTTCAGGACACTCTGCAAATTATATACTTTCAATTGACTCATTAACCATGAAAGTAGAAGGCATATTACGAAATATAGCTGAATTACATGGTGCAACTTTAACAATTAAACTTCGGGATGGTCTAATGCGAGAAAAGTATATTGAAGAGTTGCTATTGGAAGATTCAATTGCAGCTCTGTTTGGAGAAGACAATATTGCTTTTTTTCAGTTTTTTTTCACCAAAAATGGGCGAAACATTAGAAATAATGTAGCGCACACCTTCTATACCTATAAAGATTATTCTCCAATGATTATGCTAATACTGATTTGTGCAATTCTAAAATTGAGTGCATTTAAACTGAATTCAGTTCCGGCTTAGTTAACTCAGTTACTTTATGAAGACTTCCTATGAGCATAAATATTACAAAATTAAATTCTTCCAATGAAAGATAAAAAAAATATGACGCTTAAACAATTTATGAAAAATGCAAGAAGAACATTAAAAAATTGGGATTATTATTATCAGATAGCTGTAGAAAAAGAATTATCGGGGCGAAAAAAAAGTAATTCTGGTTCAACGGAAAATAACACATAAAAATATCCCATGGACTTCGTTAATGTCAAAATTTATTTGGTCAGGTTTTTCTGCATGAAACATAAATAAAAATGTTCTCAGTGCATATGCACTTTCAAACCTAATTGTAAATATAAATTTAATTTCTGGCCCTATTTGAGGTATTTCTTCTATATAATTAAAGCACCTCAATGAAACAGCATTCATATTCATTGTTTCAGCTTTACTTTCTATTTTGATAGGATAATTGCCCAGTACATTGCTAATTATCGAAATAGTAGTCTGGTATATTACTTTTATTTCATATGTTGTCATTTCAGTGATTAGTCGGGTTAATCATCAAAAATAGTCAATTTTATATATTTTTTGGTAATGATTGACTTTCAACTGAATGGTGCTTATTTTTTACCCTCAACAATATAAGGTTAAGGCATATGGCTTAAACCATATATGTTTAAGGTTT